>CAZDYO010000153.1:0-6065 GCA_964509555.1 uncultured Acidimicrobiales bacterium | reverse complement strand
CCCGGGAAGGTGTCGAATGCGTGTTGTGCTCCGGGAACCTCCCAGTGAACCACCTCGCTACGGGATGATTCACGTAGCGCGTTGACGAATGCCCGGGTCTCCTCGCGCCAAACCAGGACGTCGTTCTCCCCCTGGATGACGAAGAAGGGCGGCGCTTTCGCGTTGACCCGGGCGATGGGCGACAGCGAGTCCCACAGTTCGGGGTCTGTGGCGCGACTGTCGGGCATGATCAGGCGCGACAGGAACGGCTCCATCGACGAGAATCGTCCACGAATGTGGTTGCGGTCGGTCAGGTCGGTCGGCGGGTAGAAGGGCACGCAGGCGCTGACCGATGTGTCGACGTTCTCGAATCCGGGTTGGAAGCGATCATCTCCCGGGGTGAGGGCGGCCAGTGCAGTGAGATGGCCGCCGGCCGAACCGCCGGTCAATGTGATCAATGACGGGTCGCCGCCGTGTTCGGCGATGTTCGACCGCGCCCAGGCGATGGCCCGTTTGATGTCGATGATCTGGGCCGGCATTCGATATCGGGGAGCCAGCCGGTAGTTGATCGACACGCACACCCATCCGCGGCGGGCCATCCGCAGTATGAGCGGAAATCCTTGCTGCCGCTTGTGTCCGATTAGCCAGCCGCCACCATGGACCTGAATCAGCACCGGTGCGTTCTCGCAGCCGCCCACGGGTTTGTGAATGTCGAGCAGGTTTCTCTTCGGATGGTCGCCATAGGCGATGTCGAACTCGGATTCGATGCCGGTCAAGCGAAATCGGCCGCTGGGGAGCATGACGACGCGGGCCGGAGCTGTCGACATTCGGCGGATCTGATCGGGGTCGATGGCCGATCGGTAATCGGGTCCCAAGCCATCTGTGAGCGCCGTCGATGCGGAGGCCTGCGATCGACGTGACACTGCTCGGGCTCTCCCCAGACCCGCCCAGCCAACGAGCGCCAACGCCATGGCGAACAGTCCCACGGTCGTGTCGGGAGCACCCCCCCGCAGGAGGACTGCAGCAACTGTGGCCTGGGCCACAAAATGGGCCGCCGGGTGATCGCCGACGAGCCATCCGGCCATCATTATCGGGAAGCTCAGTGGCCCGCTGCGATGCAGCCGGAACACCGCGCACACCGATCCGAACAACCAGGTGACGGAGAGGATCAGCAGCACCGTGTCCATCAACTGCCGGCCCCGAGTCGGGCGTTCACATCAAGGCAGGCATTGGTGACCTTTCGACCGAAATCGCGGTTGATGCAGGCAGTGTGGCCGTCGTGGATCCGGTTGATGTGGGCATCGGGTATGGCCATCGCCAACCTCAACTGGGCTTCGGGGGAAACCGCACGGTCGGTCTCGGTGATGATGACCGAGGTGGGTACATCGATGTCTGAAATCCAGTGCTTCGAACTGTAGGTGGCCAGAGAATGGACGGCTTCGAAGATGACCCGAATCGAGTGGTGGCTCATCTCCTCGCGGGCCCACCTGCCGACGGCGCCCGGGTTGGCTCTCGACACCTCCATACCGAAGAGGCGGCGCGTGATGAAGGCCGGTGCCCACGAGGCCACGGCCCCCACCTGCGTCGTGCCGGCGGCGACCGACGCGATCGCAGCCAGGGCGTATCGCTCGCGGTTGCCTGGAACGAACTCGCATCCGGTGGCGATGAGCACCATGCCTTCGACGAGTTCACGGTGGCGTTTCCAGAGCAGCTGCGCGATCGGCCCACCCATGGAATATCCAACCACCATCACCGGTCCGGTGCGTAGCTTTCGCAACATTGCTGCGGTGTCGTCGGCGCAGTCGGCCAGGCGGAATCTGCGACGGGAACGGATACCTCGTGCGTGGCCACGCATGTCCGGTGCGATGACGTTGAAATGTCGCTGCAGGGGTTCGAAGCACCTCACCCAGTTGAGCCCACCGGAAGCCAGCCAGCCGTGGATGAGCAGCACGGTGGGAGCGCCCGGCGGGCCCTCGGCAACCCGAAGGTATGTGGTTCCGCGGCCGGGCAGCCGGAGGTGATGCCCCGCGGGCAACCGCATGCCCAAGTCGTGGATGTCGAGATCCTCGGGCGCGGGGTCAGCGAGTCCCATACGAGCCGACCGTAGTTGTGGTTGACCACATGAGCAGAATCACGCTCCGTCCCTACCATCAGAATTTGGCATGGCTGGTATCTCCGAAGAAGGGACCTAAGTCCCTTCGGCTGGCGATTATCTCGACTTACTGTGTAACTACCGTCATCGGAAGGGAACGTCAATGGCTGATTTCTTGTCGCAGTACTCGATCCAGAGGTGGCTCGAGATGTGCCCCCAGGGATATCTGGAGGACACGGTCTACGGGCATTCTCCGGAACTCAAGGAGCCGGATGTCGTCGTCGACAACGAACTGCTCAGGGAAGAGTCGATCCGGACAACGGTTCAGCTGGTGGTCGGCGAGAGATGCGCTCTGGCAGCCTCCTCGGGCCTTGTGAATGCCGCTCCCGACTTCCCCAGTAAGCGATTCTTGGCCACGCAGACTCTCGATGAGGCTCGTCACGTCGAGATCTTCACCCGTCGTCTGTTCGACCTCGGGGTGAAGGAGGAGGACCTCGAATCGACCATCGACGACTTCGTGAACCCCAACCTGGTGAAGTTCGCCGAGGTTCTGCTCGAGAAGGTGAGCGATGGCGACTTCATCGCCGGCGTGGTCGGGCAGAACATCGTGCTGGAGGGAATGGCCTTCAGTGTGTTTGAGATGCTCGAAGCTGTTTCCAAGCAGGGCAACCCCAAGTTTGCCGAGACCCTGAGCGGCACAATTGCCGATGAGCGGCGTCATGTCGGCTTCGGCGAGAATCGGATCGGCAGCCTCATCCGGGAGCATCCGGAACGCAAGGCCGATGTCGAAAAGATGCAAGCGGAAATGACCTACCACATGCTGGCCACCTTCAGTGACTCGTTCCGGGGCAATCGCGCTGCTGTTGAGGAAACCAGGGCGATCGCCGTGGCCGAGGGTGCCGAGGGAGATACCGCGGAGTGGCATGGCACCGACCTTGCGTCTGCGTCGCCCGAAGACATGGAGGCCGTGCTGGCCGACACCGTGCTCGGTGAGTTCAAGACCAGGCTCAACCGGATCGGCCTCGAATACCAGTCACCACCGGTCCCGGCCTGAAACGGACTGATGTCGGAATTCAACCCACATTCGCTCAACGAGGACGAATTTCTGGAGGAGGTGCACAGCGTTGATTTCTGGTTCCATGCGGTCGACGGTTACCTGAGGGACCGGACCTACGGTCGCATCGAGGGAGAGAGCCATCCTGCCCTTGACGACACCGACCGCGACAACCTGATTACGACGCTGTGCAACTACTGCATCGGAGAAACCGCCGCTCTGGAGGCCTCGAGCGGTCTGATATCGATTGCACCCAATCGGCACTCCAAGATCTTCCTTGCCACCCAGGTGGTGGATGAAGCCCGCCACCTTGAGGTGTTCTTGAGGCGGCTCCAGGATCTGGGAGTTGCCGATCCAGAGTCGGAGATTTCCGTTCGGGCCAATCCCCATCTCGTGGCTTTCAAGGACCGGCTCATCGAACTGGTCGCCGGCCACGACTGGGACGCCGCGGTGTTCGCCCAGAACGTGGTCCTCGAGACCATGGAATACACGGCGTTTCGTGCCCACATGTCCACCGCAGACCCGGCCACGGCCGAGGTCCTCGATGGGGTGGTGAAGGATGAGCGTCGTCACCTCGGGTTCGGGGAGAATGATCTGGGCCGAAGGTTGATGGCAATGCCGGAGAAACGGCAGAGGCTTGCCGAGATTCGACGTGAGCTCGACAACCTGGTGCTGGCCACATTCGAGGAGGTCCAGGATTCGCTCGGTGTCGACCGCTCGCGTCGAGTCGATCTGGGAAGCGAGTACCTCGATGCGATCGAGCGCTTGGGGCTCACCTGATGCCGGATGTGGACGAGCCCGGGCTGATTGCGAGCCGGATCGAGAAAGTCAGAGCCAAGCGAGAGGCCGGGAGCGAGCGCCGTCACTTCGAACTTGATGATCGCGGTTTCAACGAAGTGCCCAAGAAGTGGCGCAAGTTCTACCGTCATTGGGAAGGTGATGGAGACACCCTCGGACCCAACGAGATCATCTGTCCTGTGTGCAAGGTCGTTATCAGGTCGGTCAAGGAACTGCGGCCCGGCGATCGGCTCTATTGCATGCCTTGCATGTCCCGGCTCCTGGTGGTCGAGGCCGACGATGGAACTCTCACCACCGAGGTCGTCTACTGATCACCCACCCCCGGGTTGCGCGGGGGAGACCGCTCAACCCGATTGGGTGCCGACCCTGAGGTCCTTGAAGGGAACCCCCTTGTCGACGCTGATGTCGCGGGGAAGGCCGAGGACGCGATCGCCGATGATGTTCTTCTGGATCTCGTTGGTTCCTCCGGCGATTCCGCCCTGAAGCCCGGTGAGGGCCGATCTCGACCAAATCGAGCCCGAGTCGTGGTCCCATGCCACAGAGTCGGCACCCACGATTTCCATGGAAACGTCACGGGCGAAGTTCATGATCAGTGTTCCGGACAGTTTGCCGATCGAACCGCCGGGGCCCGGTGCCTTGCTGGCTTGAAGGGCCGCTCTGGTTCGCATCGACACCAACGACTGGGCAGTCTCGAGCGCGTACAGGCGCATGAGTTTCTGACGAATGACCGGGTCGGAGATCTTGCCCCGCCTAGCGGCCTCCTGTATGAGCTGATCGGCTCGCTCGTGTTGTATCCCACCGGTCGACCCCGAACCGATTGCCACCCGCTCGTACATGAGCATTGCTGTGGCCATGTTCCAGCCGTTGTTGAGATCGCCCAGCAGGTTGTCGATCGGGATCGACACGTCGGTGAAGAACACCTCGTTGAAATGCATGCCGCCGTCAATTTGGTGAATCGGTCTGATTTCGATTCCCGGAGAGTCCATCGGAACCACGAACATCGAGATCCCGGCATGTTTGGCCACGTTCGGATCGGTGCGTGCGATCACGACGCCGTAGTCGCTCACGTGTGCAAGCGTGGTCCAGACCTTCTGGCCGTTGAGTACCCATGTGTCGCCATCACGAACTGCCTTGGTCTGAAGACTGGCAACGTCTGATCCAGCGCCCGGCTCCGAGAACATCTGGCACCAGACCGTGCGGGCGGCGATGTTGTCGGCGAGGTACTTCGCCTTCTGTTCGTGGGTGCCGAACTGGTTGAGCATCGGCAGACACATTCCGTGGGAGATCACCAACTCGAAGGTCATGTTGGGATACTTGCCATATTCCTCGCGCCAGATTCGCTCGTGCTCCTTGGTGAGACCCGGCCCGCCGTACTCCTTCGGGTAGGTGAGACCGGCCAGCCCGGCGTCGGCCAGTGCCTGTTGAAACAACTTGCCGGCCAACAGCCGCTTCTCGCCCCGCGGGTCGGGGTCGCCACCGAGGTGAATTCCGGTGGCGTGCTCGTCAAGAAACGCGCGACACCTGGCACGGAATTCCTCGGCCTCTTCGGCTGACATCGATTCGACGCTCATCGGGCTCCCCGGCTTGTTAGCGATCGTTCACATGATAAGTGTCCCCAGCTCCAGCCAGCGAGTCGACCCGCCCCCACCTCCCGGTTTTGTGAACGTTTGGAGTCCCATATGGGACTCCAAACGTTCACAAAACCGGGTCGGGGGTGATGTGGAGGGCGTCGCCGGTGTAGGGATTCTCCTTGGCGACGGTTTCGTCGAGGACGACTCCCAAGCCGGGGCCGCGGGGAATCTCCAGGTATCCGGTGTCCCACACGAGGGGGGTCTGAAGCAGGTCGGCGTGGAATCCGGTCCAATCCTCGATTCCTTCCATCATCAAGAAGTTGGGGGTACATGCACACAGCTGGGCGTTGGCCGCGCCGAGGACGGGTCCCGAGTAGAGGTGGGGTGCGATCTGGGCTCCGTGAACCTCGGCCAGTGTCGCGATCTTCTTTCCCTCGAGCAGACCTCCGGCCCGGCCCAGATTGGGTTGCAGAATCGCGGCGGCGTCGGCTTCAAGCAACCGCGCGAATTCGTGTTTGGTCGTCAGCCTCTCACCGGTTGCGATCGGTACGGATGTTCCGGCGGCGACCTT
>CAZDYO010000152.1:0-6088 GCA_964509555.1 uncultured Acidimicrobiales bacterium | reverse complement strand
GGCGCAGGTCCTTCAGCAACGCCCGACGCTCGCGAATCTCATCGAGTCGTTGGGGGTTCTCCTCGATCTGCTCGAAACGCTGCCGGGCCAACTCGGCGATGTCGGCGACGTCGGCGGCCACCGCGTGTACCCGCTCGAGAAGGTCGGACAGGGGCCCCCGTCCGTCGAGCTTCGACAGCACCGATGCCAATCCGTCCCCGACGGCTCCGTCGGCGCCCAGAAGTTCGGCCGCCGCCGCGGCAGCCTCGAGATGGGCAGCGGCGTCAGCCAGATCGGTCTCTTCCCGGTCGAGCAGGGAATCCTCGTCGGGATCCGTGATCGACGCATTGTCGATCTCGGCTATCTGATATCGCAGGAGATCAATCTCGCGACTACGGGCCCTCTCATCACCGCCCATCTCGGACAGGGACATCTCGATGGACCGCAGGTCGTCGGCCAGCTTCTCCACGCGCGAGGTGTCGACCCGGCCGAACTGATCCAGCACCGCCCTCTGGACAGCGGATTTGAGCAGCGACTGATGGGCATGTTGTCCGTGGAGGTCGATGAGATCGGAACCGAGATCACCCAACGCGGCCACAGTGGCCAACTGACGGTCTATGTAGACCCGGGATCGCCCATCTCTGGGGATCACGCGACGAACGACGGTCTCGGTGTCGCCGACCACGAACCGGCCCTGCAGCTCGGCCTCGTCCGCTCCCGGGCGCACCAACGACGCGTCGGCCCGTCCACCGGTGAGCAGGTCGATGGCCCCGACCACCAGCGTCTTGCCGGCGCCGGTCTCGCCGGTGACCACTGTCATGCCCGGACCCAGGGTCAGCGATATTTCGTCGATCACGCCGAGATTACGCACCACCAGTTCGGTCAGCACGGCCGGGCCCCGCGACGGATCAGGGACGATCTGGGTGTGGACGAGTTTTCATCTGTCATTGAGTCCGAACTTCGCTTTCAGTACTCGATGGAATCGTCGGGACCCGAAGGTGACCAACCGGGCCGAATAGGGAGATTCGGTGCATTCAACCTGATCACCATCTCCGAGGACACCGATCCTACGCCCGTCCACCGACACCGACGCCGGGCGATGCCCGTCGACGGTCATGCGAACGACCGTGGACGGGGCCAGTACGAGCGAACGATCGAACAGCATGTGGGGTGACACCGGCGTGAGCAGGAGCGACCTGTGCATGGGAGCGATGATGGGGCCTCGCACCGAGAACGCATACGCCGTGCTCCCCGTGGGGGTGGCCACTATCAGCCCATCGGCGGCGTACGAGGTGAAGAACTCCCCGTCGAATTCGACACCGAGACGAATCGTGTTGGCCTCCGCGGAACGCTCGATCACCGCCTCGTTGAGCGCAAGATGGGAGGTGCGACGGCCGTCGGCACCGGTCACCAGGGTGGTCGAAATCAGCATCCTCGACTCGATGTCGTGATCACCCGCCAGCGCGCGCCGCACAGCTTCCCGGGCGTCGTCCGGGGCCACCTCGGTGAGGTAACCCAGTCGCCCGAAGTCGACACCGAGAATCGGCACCTCGGATTCACCGGCCAGCTCGACGGCCCGCAGGATCGATCCATCTCCGCCCAGAGTGACGATCAGATCCAGCCCATCGACCAGGCCGGCCTCATCAACGCAATTGTCACCGAGCCCGGTGAGTTCGGCGTCGCCACCGGGAACCCTCACCTCATGGCCCTCGGCCTCAAGCCAGTCGGTCAACTCCCGCGCGTGGGCAGCGGCCGACTCCCGACCCAGATGCACAATCAATGCCACTGCCGCCATCACATGCTCCTTGCTTCGGTGATCGCAGACTCGCACATTGCCGTCGGGTCGGCGTCGATGTCGGGAACGACCGAGACATGGACAAGGAACTCGACGTTGCCCTCACCACCGGTGATCGGAGAAACCATGACCCCCATGATGGCGGCTCCGGCAGTCATCAACGAGGAACAGACCCGATCGAGCGACCCGCGCCATACATCAGGGTCGGTGATCACTCCCCGGCCACGGTCGGCCTCGAGTCGACTCGCCTCGAACTGTGGCTTGATCAGGAGGACCATGTCCCCTCCCGGCTTCGTCAATGCCACGAGCGAGTCGACGACCGTGCGCAACGAGATGAACGACAGGTCTGCGACCAGGAGGTCGCCGGGCCCACCCACACCCGCCGCATCAAGATTCCGGACATTGGTGCGTTCATGCACGTCGACTCTCGGGTCTCCACGCAGGCGTTCGTGGAGTTGGTTGCGCCCCACATCGATGGCCACGACTCGATCCGCACCCCGCTGGAGCAGACAATCGGTGAATCCACCGGTGGACGAGCCCACGTCGATGACCCGGCGACCGCGGGGGTCGACTGCGAAGCGCTCAAGCGCTGCTTCAAGCTTCAGACCGCCACGCGACACGAACCTCGCCGGCGGTGGGGCCACCTCAATGGCCTCACCGGAGTCGACAAGTCGTCTCGTGTTGTCGGCAGGAGCACCGCCGACGGTGACAGATCCCCGGGCCACGAGCTCCCCGGCGGCATTGAGATCGGAGGCGAGACCACGCCTCACCAGCTCCGAATCGAGCGGACGGCGACGAGCCATCGCTCAGTTTGGTCCCGCTCCGGCGACACCCGACAGCACCATGTCGACCATGGAGGACAGATCATCGGCGATCAGATCAGGTTCGGGTTCGACCGGAAGGTCGTCGGGACCCACCACCCCGGACAGCACCAGTGCGAACCGATAGCCGACCCGCCGAGCGAAGCGGCCGTCGGTGTCGGCCCTGTCGCCGACCATTATTCCGTCGGGCCCGAGAAACTCCCGTACCAGATCAGCCATCGGGGAATACGGCTTTCCGGCCACGATCGGCTCAACCCCCGAGGCAACGGCCACCGATGCGACCAGGGCGCCGTTCCCGGGCAGGAGACCGTCGGCGTCGGGGAACGTGGAGTCGTCGTTGGTGGCGATGAACCTGGCTCCGCCTTGCACGGCCTTCATGGCGGCGGTCATGTGTGAGTAGTTGAAGTCAGGCCTCAAGCCCATGATCACGGCATCTGCATCTCCCGTCACGACCGTCTCCACCCCCCGGTCGGCCAATGCCTTGAAGACTCCGTCGGAGCCGACCGCCAACACACGCTCACCGGGTTGAACCAGGGTGACCGCGGCCATTGCCGCAGTGATCACCAAATGCTCGGTGTCGTCGATTCCATGATGAGCCAACTTCTCGGCCACCTGCGCCGGGGTACGTTGAGCCGAATTGGTGACAAACGCAATTCGTGCGCCCGAGCGACGCAGACGCTCGACCGCTTCCGGAGCGCCTGGCACGGTTCTCGGACCACGCCAGATGACCCCATCGAGGTCGAGCGCCCAAGCGGTCAGCCCACCTCCCACGTGGGGAGGCTGTGGAGCAGGGTGTTGAGGTCGCCGACGCCCTTGTCGGCGGTGGCCTTTTCAAGTTGTGCTTCCAGAACGTCGCCGTAGACCGGGCGTTCGATGGAGCGGAAGACGCCCATCGGAGTCGGGGCATCGGGGTTGGATGCCAGCCTCGACAGAGCGAAGGCCACCGACGGGTCGGGGTTGTCGTGGTGGTGCACGGTGAGGGCGTCGACGCCAACATCGGCGGTCTCTACGATCTTGGCGACACCGTGATCGATTATCACGCCGTGGCTACCGTCGTGGCCGAACTGAATCGGCTCACCATCGTGAAGATCGATGATCATCTCCTCGCGGCGATCCTTGCTGGTGATGTCGCCGTAGGCACCGTTGTTGAAGACGTTGCAGTTCTGGAAGATCTCCACAACCGATGAGCCCTTGTGATCGTGGGCCCGCTTGAACATGTCGATCATGTGCTTGCGATCCATGTCGTGGGTCCGTCCCACGAACGATGCCTCGGCGCCCAGAACCAGCGAGATCGGATTGAACGGGTGATCGATCGACCCCATGGGGGACGACTTGGTGATCTTGCCTTCCTCACTGGTGGGCGAGTACTGGCCCTTGGTGAGACCGTAGATCCGGTTGTTGAACAACAAGATGGTGAGGTTGACGTTGCGACGCATGGCGTGGATCAGGTGATTGCCACCGATCGACAACATGTCGCCATCGCCACCCACGACCCACACGTCGAGATCGGGTCTGGCCAGGGCCAGCCCACTCGCTATCGCCGGCGAACGCCCATGGATGCTGTGCATTCCGTAGGTGTTCATGTAGTAGGGGAACCTCGCGGCGCAACCGATGCCGGAGATGAACGCCGTCTTGTCGGGGTCACTGCCGATTTCGGTCATGGCCATCTGCACGGCCATGAGGATTCCGTAATCGCCGCATCCGGGGCACCAACGCACCTCTTGGTTGCTCACCCAGTCCTTGCGGGTGGTGGTGATGGTCTCAGTCATCGATGGCTCCTTCGATCCGCTCCACCAATTCGGCGGGAGTGAACGGTTGTCCCATGATCTTGGTGATCGACTTGATGTCGACCAGGAACTCGGCCCTCAGCTCGTGGGCAAGCTGACCCATGTTCATCTCCGGAACAATCACCTTGTCGTAGCTCTTGATGAGTTCGGCGAGGTTGGGCGGATAAGGGTTGAGATGTCTGAGGTGGATTTGCGCCATCTTGCGGCCCTTCCGGCGTATGCGGCCGACGGCGGCGGTGATGGCGCCACGCGTGGAGCCCCAGCCGAGCACGAGCACATCGGCATCGGCATCGCCACTCGGGGCGATCGGTGGGATCGACTCAGCGATCTTCGCGATGTGGGCGGCACGGGCACGAACCATTCGTTCGTGATTCTCGGGGACGTAACTGATGTTGCCGGTGTCGTCCTTTTCGATACCGCCGATGCGGTGGGCCAGCCCCGGGGTGCCGGGAAGAATCCACGGGCGGGTGAGTGTCTCGTCACGCAGGTACGGCATGAAGTCGGGGGCACCCTCCACGCCGACATTGTTCGGCTCGGAGAGAAACTCAACGTTGATCGGGGGCAGGTCGTCGACCGACGGAAGCCTCCACGGCTCGGTGCCGTTGCCCAGGTAGCCGTCGGACAGCAAGATCACCGGTGTGTGGTACTCGACCGCGATCCTGACCGCCTCGATGGCCGCGAAGAAGCAGTCGGCGGGAGTGGATGAAGCCACCACCGGAAGGGGTGCCTCACCGTGTCGGCCATGGAGCGCGATCATCAGATCGGACGCCTCGGTCTTGGTGGGCAGGCCAGTGGAGGGACCACCGCGCTGCACGTCGACGATGACCAACGGCAACTCGAGGCTCACGGCAAGACCGATGGTCTCGGCCTTGAGAGCCAAGCCCGGTCCGCTCGTGGTTGTGACCCCGATGTGGCCACCGTATGAAGCCCCGAGCGCCGAGCCAACCCCGGCGATTTCATCCTCGGCCTGGAAGGTACGCACACCGAAGTTCTTGTGCTTGGCCAGCTCGTGGAGGATGTCGGTTGCGGGCGTGATCGGATATGAACCAAGGAACAGCGGAATCCCCGCCTGCTTGGATGCGGCTATCAGCCCCCATGAGAGGGCGGTGTTGCCGTTGATGTTGGTGTAGGTCCCGGGGTCGAGTTGGGCGGGGCGCACCACCCGACGGCTGGCCCACAGATCGGCATTCTCGGCGTAGACGTCGCCGGCCTTGAACGCAGCCATGTTGGCCGCGATCACCAGATCCTTGCCCTTGAACTTCTGGTTGATCCAGTCGTAAGTGCCCTTGGTGGGCCTCGAGTAGAGCCACGACACCATGCCGAGAGCGAAGAAGTTCTTCGAACGCTCGGCGTCACGCGGCTTCACCCCGAGATCCTTGCAGGCCTCTTTGGTGAGCTCGGTCATGGGAGCGGTGATCACCTGGTAGCCGGCCAGCGAATCGTCCTCGAGCGGGTTGGATTCGTATCCGGCCTTCTTGAGGTTTCGCTCGTCGAATGCGTCGGAGTTGATGATCAGGGTTCCATGCTCGACCACCTTGGGGAGGTCGGCTTTGAGGGCTGCAGGGTTCATGGCCACCAGGACGCTGGGCGAGTCGCCCGGCGTGTTGATGTCGTGGTCGGCTATGTGGACCTGAAATGCGGAAACGCCGGCGAGCGTGCCGGCTGGGGCCCGGATCTCGGCGGGGTATTCGGGAAGTGTCGCCAGG
>CAZDYO010000151.1:0-6116 GCA_964509555.1 uncultured Acidimicrobiales bacterium | reverse complement strand
GTACGGAGATTCTCTCGCCGACGTGATGGAGTACGCCGACGAGATTCGGGCCAGGCTCGATGAGTTGGTTGATCACGATGAGCGGGCTGCGTTGCTCGACCGCCGTCGGGAGGCCGCCATCATCGAGTTGGCTCTGGCGAAGGCAGAGGTGAGGTCAGCCCGCCAAAAGGCCGCCCCCGACCTCGCGGCCGCTGTCGAGTCACATCTGGAGGGCTTGGCGATGAAGGATGCCCGGATCGAGATCTCCGTCGACGGAGAGGCCGGCGAGAAGGTGGTGTTCATGCTCGCGGCCAATGCCGGTCATGAGCCACAGCCGCTCTCGAAGGTGGCATCGGGAGGCGAGTTGGCCCGAACCATGTTGGCTCTGCGATTGGTGCTGTCGGCGGGCCCCCCGACTCTCGTGTTCGACGAGGTCGATGCCGGTATCGGAGGCGATGCCGCCAACCGGGTGGGCGCCAGCCTGGCTGAGCTCACATCGGATCATCAGGTGATGGTGGTCACGCATCTGGCCCAAGTGGCCGCCTTTGCTGACGACCACGTGGTGATATCGAAGCTCACCGTCGACGGGTCCACGGTGAGCGAGGCCCGGATGCTCACCGACGAACAGCGGGTGATCGAACTGTCGCGCATGCTGTCGGGATCTCCGGAGTCGAGCGCGGCCCGGGGACATGCCGAGGAGCTGTTGGCTGCGGGTCGAGCGGCCAAGTCGGGTTGATCAGCCCAACGGATCGGAGTTTAGGGTGAACGTCCGATACCTGTGAGCAGGGCATTCGCGCCGTTCGCGCCAGTCGGTGATGGCGCGGGTACGGTGAGTTCCCGATGACGAAACACATTTTCGTGACCGGTGGTGTGGTCAGTGGGCTTGGAAAGGGCCTGAGCGGTTCGTCGCTTGGTCGACTCTTGAAGGCCCGTGGCCTGCGGGTCACCATGCAGAAGCTCGACCCTTACCTCAACGTCGATCCGGGCACGATGAACCCGTTCGAACACGGCGAGGTGTTCGTCACCGACGACGGGGGAGAGACCGACCTCGACCTCGGCCACTACGAGCGATTCATCGACGAGAACCTCACTCAGGACTCCAACGCCACCACCGGATCGATCTACTCGTCGGTGATAGCCGCCGAGCGTCGGGGCGACTATCTCGGCAAGACCGTCCAGGTGATCCCCCACATCACCAACGAGATCAAGCGGCGCATCAGCCGGCTTGCGAGCGAAGATGTCGATGTGATCATCACCGAGGTCGGCGGAACCGTGGGCGACATCGAGATCCTGCCGTTCCTCGAGGCGATTCGCCAGTTCCGGCTCGATGTGGGGCGTGAGAACGTCTTCTACGTCCATGTCACACTCGTGCCGTTCATCGGACCCTCCGGTGAGCAGAAGACCAAACCCACCCAGCACTCGGTGACCGAACTGAGGAGTCGTGGCATTCAGCCCGATGCCATCATCTGTCGCAGCGAAGAGCCGCTTTCGTCTGATCTCAAGCGCAAGATCTCCAACCTTTGCGACGTGCCGATCGATGCCGTGGTCAACGCCGCCGATGCCAAGTCGCTATACGAGATTCCCCTCGTTCTCCATGAGGAGGGGCTCGACCAGGTGGTGTGCGAGGTTCTGGGCCTCGGCGACAGGCCGGTCGACATCAGCGACTGGGAGCAGTTGGTGGCGAGGGTCGGTGCGGCCACCACACCGGTAAAGATAGGACTGATCGGGAAGTACGTGAGTCTGCCCGATGCCTACCTGTCGGTGGTCGAGTCTCTCAACCACGCTGGGATCCATCACGGCGCCGACATCCAACTCGAGTGGGTTCAGGCCGAGGAACTCGAAGGCATGCTGGCCGCCGCGCAGCTGCGCGACCTCGACGGAATAGTGATCCCCGGTGGGTTCGGGGAACGGGGGATCGAAGGCAAGATCGCTGCCGCCGCCTACTCCCGGGAGGCCGATATTCCGTGCCTTGGGCTGTGTCTTGGCATGCAGGTGATGACCATCGAGTACGCCCGTAACGCTCTCGGTCTGGTCGGCGCGAACTCCACCGAGTTCGACACACGGAGTCCCCACCCGGTGATCGACCTCATGGAGAGTCAGCGTGATGTCACCGACATGGGCGGAACCATGAGGCTCGGCGCCTACTGGGCCAAGCTGAAGCCCGGATCGCGGGTGGCGAGGGCCTACGGTGAAGAAGTCGTGTCTGAGCGCCACCGGCATCGCTACGAATTCAATCCGTCGTATCGGCGCCGCTACGAAGAGAGCGATCTCGTGTTGTCGGGCGAATCCCCCGATGGCCGCTTGGTCGAGTTCATCGAACTCAACACTCATCCGTTCTGGATCGGCACACAGGCCCACCCCGAGTTCAAGAGCCGGCCCGACAGGCCGGCGCCGCTCTTCCGCGAGTTCATCGCGAGCGCTCTGCAACGAGCCGAGGGACGCAACCCCCGTCTCGGTCTCAGCGTGCCCGTCGACAGCGAGGCCGGCACCCCGGCCGGTTCGTGAGCGACCCGGCCCGCGCCGACGGCACGGGCGGATTTGTTCATGTCTCGGAACGCGAAATCCACCGCGGGTTCGTGATCACCCTGGTCGACGGTCGCTTTCTCACCCCCGAGGGGGAGACCATCGAGCGCGACATCGTTCGCCATCCCGGAGCTGTGGCAGTGGTGCCGATCGATGGCGACCACGTGTTGCTGGTCAGGCAGTACCGGGCGGCTGTCGGACGGGAGGTTCTCGAGATTCCGGCCGGGAAACTCGATGTCGACGGCGAGGCCCCCGAAGTGGCCGCGGTGAGAGAACTGGAGGAAGAAGTGGGTATGACCACACCCCGCCTGATTCACCTGTCGAGTTTCTTCAATTCGGTGGGGTTCAGCGACGAGTACTCCCACGTGTACCTGGCCACCGATCTCACCCCGGTGCCCACCGACCGTCAGGGACCCGAGGAAGCCCACATGGCCATCGAAGGAATGCCGGTCGGTGAGGTGGCCGAGGCCATCTCCGACGGCCGGATCGAAGACGCCAAGACCATCATCGGGCTGCTGGCCGCGCTTCGACTCCTCGGTCGCTGACATGGGCGAGTCGATCTCGCCCCCGGTCGAGCGGGCACCGGCACACGTCGAGGACTTTCTGACATGGCTGGCGGTGGAGCGGGGACGGTCGGCCAACACATTGTCGGCATACCGGCGTGATCTCGACCGATGGCACGCGCATCTGGGACGGCGCGGTCGCAGCGAGCTCAACGCGGATTCCGACGACGTGATCGCGTTCATCCATGTATTGCAGGGCGAGGGGCTGGCGAAGTCATCGGTCACCCGAACGGTGGTGGCCGTGCGGGGGCTCCACAGATTCCTGGTGGCCGAGGAGATCCGGCCCGACGATCCCACCGCCGATGTCGAGATGCCTCGCGTGCCCCGTGGGCTTCCAAAGGCTCTCACACTCGATCAGGTGACAGCGCTGATCGAAGGGGTGGTGGGCAACGACCCCAAGGCCCGTCGGGATCGTGCCGTGCTCGAGACCCTGTACGGCACCGGGGTTCGTGTATCCGAGCTGGTTGGTCTGTCGATCGGGGACCTCGACATGGTGGACGGTCTCATGAGGGTCATGGGCAAGGGCTCGAAGGAGAGGATCGTTCCGATCGGCCGCCATGCGTGGCGGGCACTGGGGGAATGGCTCAGCCCCGACGGGCGAGGGGCGATGGAACCCGATCGCTGGGCACACCGCACCGACGCCGAGGCCGTGTTTCTCAACATGCGGGGCGGACGCCTCAGCCGCCAGGGAATGTGGGGGATCGTGCGGGTCCGAGGGCTCCAAGTCGGGCTGGGAAGTGAACTGACCCCTCACGTGCTCCGGCATTCGTGCGCCACTCACATGCTCGACCATGGCGCCGACATCCGTACGGTGCAGGAGCTTCTCGGCCATGTCTCGATCTCGACCACCCAGATCTACACCCGGGTGTCGACCGAGCGCCTGATCGCGGTCTACAGGTCTGCACATCCCCGGGCAACGGTCGCGTGATGGGCGGCTGGTGGCATCTGTTCAGAAGATTCTTCGGATCGCTTCTGCCCGGCGGACCTCCGCGCCGTGACCTTGAGTGGGTCGGGGAAATCCTCACCGACGAAGAACTGGCCCTGTGGGGCCGAATGTACGGACCCGACCGACGGCACTCCGCTCGGGTGGCCCGGCAGGTGGCGGCTCGCCTCGGGCCGGACACTCCCAGGGCTGTGCTGGCCGCGGCGCTGCTCCACGACGTGGGCAAGCTCGACAGCGGTCTTCGCACCTGGGGTCGGGTGGTGGCCACGATGTCGGCCAAGCTGGCCGGGGCCGACTCGGCGGCCCTGTGGCGCAAGAGCAGCGGTTTCACACGAAGCGTCGGGTTGTATCTGCACCACCCCGACCTCGGTGGCGACATGTTGTCGATGGTCGGAAGCGATCCGCTGGTGTGCGCCTGGGCGCGCGAGCATCATCTGCCCCCTGACAGTTGGACCGTGGAGCGTCGCTACGCCGAGGTTCTCAGTGAGGTCGACGACGATTGAGCGGTGGTCAGCCCGCGAGCAGGCCGATGTTGGTCTTGGCCCTGGCCATGGTGACGGAGGCGATTGAGCGTGCTTTCTCGGCCCCGATCGCCAGGAGCCGGGCAGTTTCGGCCGGATCGGCCTCGAGTTCGGCGAATCGTTCCTGCAGCGGCCGGAGCAGAGCAATCACGGCTTCGGCGGTGTCGACCTTGAGCCGGCCGTATTGGGTGTAGCCCCCGGCGACGGTCTCGGGGTCGGAGTCGGTGGCCGAGGCGAGAATGGAGAGGAGGTTGCTGACCCCTGGCTTCTCAACGGGGTCGAATCTGACATCGGTGTCGTTGTCGGTGACCGCCCGCTTGAACTTCTTCTCGATGATCCTGGGTTCGTCGAGCACGTTGACGGTGCCCTGGGGTGAGTCGGCCGACTTGGACATCTTGTTGGTGGGGTGTTGCAAATCCATCACCCGGGCCCCGGAAGCGGGAACGACCGCCTCGGGAATCACGAAAGTATTGCCGTATCGGGAGTTGAACCGTTCGGCGATGTCGCGGGTGATCTCGATGTGTTGACGTTGGTCGGCGCCGACCGGGACTTCGTCGGTGTCGTAGAGGAGAATGTCGGCGGCCTGCAGGGCCGGGTAGGTGAACAGCCCCGAAGAGATGAACTGTTGCCGCTCGGCCTTGTCCTTGAACTGGGTCATGCGGCTGAGTTCGCCGTAGGAAACATTGCACTCCATCAACCAGGCGCACTCGCTGTGTTCACGCACGTGGCTCTGTACGAAGAGGATGCACCTCTCGGGGTCGAGACCTGCGGCCATGAGGAGCTGTGAGAGACGCAGGGTGGCATCGCGAACCTCGCCGGGCGGCTTGGGAATGGTGAGAGCATGGAGATCGACGACGCAGAAAACGGCGTCGGTCGAGTCTTGCATCCGCGCCCAGTTGCGCACGGCCCCCAAGTGGTTGCCAAGGTGGAGTTCGCCGGTTGGCTGGATGCCCGAGAAGACGCGTGTCATGGGCCGGAAGGATAACCAGGCCCGGGCCGTCTGGACGTGGGATATGGCCGCGACGCATGCCACACACGAGGTTCTGGTTTCCGCGACCGGTTCCCGTGGTCGAAGAGTGCCCGAGGGAGCGTGGCGACGGGGCTTGCGGCGTCTAGGGTCACGTCATGCCGTATGAGGTTCACACACCGGTATTCGAAGGGCCGTTCGACCTTCTTCTCCATCTGATCCTTCGTGAGCAGGTGGAGCTCTACGAGGTGAACCTCTCCGACATCGTCGACTCCTATCTCGTCGAGCTGGAGCGGATGGAGAACTTCGATCTCGAGGTGGCCACCGAGTTTCTGCTCATCGCGTCGACCCTGGTCGAGCTGAAGGTGCGCAGGCTGCTGCCGGAGGACCGTGATGTGGATCTCGACGACGAGTTCGGGCTGTGGGAGGAGCGCGATCTGCTTCTGGCCCGCCTCATCGAGTGCAAGACCTTCAAGGACGCCGCTCTGGTCCTCAGACATCTGTCCGCCGAGGCCGCGCGCTCGTACGCCCGACGGGTCGGCCCGATCGAGGATCGATTCATCGGTCTGGCTCCCGACATGCTCACCCATGTGCGCCCCTCCGATTTGCGCGACGCCTAC
>CAZDYO010000150.1:0-6139 GCA_964509555.1 uncultured Acidimicrobiales bacterium | reverse complement strand
GCCCTCGGCTCGCACCTTTCAGAGACCATCAGCACCGGCCGGACCTGCCGCTACCGCTGACTGCATGCCTACGAACCGCAGGCACAAGGAGACCCGATGCACGAGACCGAACGGATAGTCCGAATCCTCCATGAGTCGTGGGACCAACTTGACGCCGCGATCATTGCCGAGAACTGCCAGTTCGAGGATGTAGCACGCGGCGAACTTCTGGTGGGGCCCGACGGCGAAGTTGTGGAAGGTCGCGATTGCTACGACTCCTCCGGCATCGCCCGACAGCTCGGATTGATCGACGGCTGAACCGGATCGACCGCCCGTTCGGTGACCAACCGAGTCGGCCGTGGGCCTTGCAGCCTCGCCAAAGCTCGTCCCGGCCTCCAACCTCAAACGGGCCGCTGGGCTGAGTCCCGCATGGCCGTTCGGTAGTGTCCTGTTGGTGACCGTCTCTCGCTACGACACGATCGGCTATCAGTACTCCGCAACGCGTCGAGAGGATCCGCAGCTACGCGATCGCATCCTGAGGGGCCTTGGAGATAGCCGTACCGTGGTGAATGTTGGCGCAGGAACCGGCTCATACGAACCCCACGACCGTCACGTGATCGCCGTCGAACCCAGCGACGTGATGGCCGCCCAGCGACCCGCCGGCCTGGCTCCCGCGATCCGTGGATCGGCATCGCCCCTTCCATTGCGTGACGACAGTGTCGATGCCGCCATGGCGATTCTCACCATCCACCACTGGGACGATCAACTTGAGCCGGGCGTCCATGAGCTCCGCCGGGTCGCACGCGGTCCGGTCATCATCGTGACCTTCGACCCAGTCGTCAGCGGCAACATGTGGCTCATGCGCGACTACATCCCCGAATCAGCCGCCGTTGACCAAGCGACCTTTCCCACGATTGACACGCTCGCCACCTGGCTCGGAGGAACAGTCGAGGTGGAGCCGATTCTGACCACGAGGGACACGCCGGACTGGACCGCGGCCTCGTTCTGGGCGCACCCCGAACGCGTCCTGAATCAGGCGGCCCGAAACGCCACGTCTGCATTCGCACGGCTGGAACCGTCGCTGATCAATCGAGTGGTTACCAACATGGAGCGTGACCTCCGCGATGGCACATGGGATCGTCGAAATGGCCACCTTCGCGGCCTCTCCGAATACGACGCCGGAATGCGGTTGGTCGTCGCTGACGCGTGACCGGTACGCGTTGATCGGAGATCATCGGCGCCACCGGTTCAGACAACTTTGCGCGGTGCTTTGAATCTCGATCAGTTGCCCCACATCGTTGACTGTGGTCAGCATCCGGTCGATGGCATACCCGTCCTCAGACGGAGGTGAACTCCAAGCCGTCGAATTGCCCGGACTCGCGCCACTGTTGAATGTGCTGGAAGTAGGCCACTGGCCCGTCAGGGAATCCGGCCGCGTTTCTGAGATCAGCCGGGCCAGGCTCCTTGCCTTCGTTGTTGTAGTAGCCAGGGGTGCAGTCCGGGTTGCCGAGCAACGAGCCTGATTCGACGTTGAGGAGTTCCATCCAAGCCTCCTCGGCTTCGGCGGATACCTCCTCCTCAGCGATTCCGGAGCTGACGCAATGGGCCACCACGGCGGCCACGTCACGACCGGCTTGGTCGAGATTGTGGGTGATGTTCGAAATGAGACGTGCGCCGTGACTCAATCCCTCGATGAAGAGGTTCGGAAAGCCATGCACGTGGACTCCGTGCATGCTGCGCATTCCGTCGGCCCAGTGCTCTGAAAGAGTCAGGCCGTCTCGGCCGGTCGTCTCGTAGTCGGCGGTGTGACGCAGGTTGACCTCGAATCCCGATGCGAAGATGATGCAGTCGAGGTCGTAGTGCTCTCCGTTGGCCCACACGCCGGCCTCGTCGATTCGCTCGACGCCCCTGCCGTCGGTGTCGATGAGGTGGTTGGTGGACACGTTGAACGACTGAAGGTATTCGTCGTGGAAGCACGGACGCTTGCAGAGCTGTCGGTACCACGGCTTTAGCGCTTCGGCGGTTGCGGGATCAGCTACGATCTCGTCGACGCGCGCCCTGATCTCCTCCATCTTCTCGTCGTCACTTTCCTCGTAGGCCCTGGTGAACAGTTCCGGGCCGATCTCGGCGCCGGAGTTCGTGATCTCAGCCACCGCACGGTCGCGTATTCGCTTGGCGATATCGGTCCAGCCGTCCTTCACGAGGTCCTCGTCGGCGAACCCGCCCATCTGGAGAGTGGCGAAGTTCATGAGCCACTTGGTCTGCCATCCGTGATCAAGAGCGGCGAACTTGTCGGGGTCGAGGGGATGGTTGTTGCGTACGTCGATCGATGAGGGAGTGCGTTGGAACACGTAAAGCTCACCGGCATCGCGGGCCAGTGCCGGTATGCACTGCACAGCGGTGGCGCCGGTGCCGATGATCCCCACTCGTTTGCCGGCCAGACCGGTCATCGTGGCACCCGAACGATCGCCGCCTGTGTAGCCGTAGTCCCAGCGTGCAGTGTGAAACGCATGGCCGGCGAAGCTGTCGATTCCGGGGATGCCGGGAAGCTTCGGCCTGGTCATCGGGCCGGTTCCCATGGCCACGAACCGGGCGTGGAATCGATCTCCCCTGTTGGTCTCGATCAGCCAGCGCGATGAATCCTGATCCCAGGTGAGAGAGGTGACTTGCGTTGAGAACAGAGCGTTGTCGTACAGATCGAAGGTGGTGGCGATCCGCTGGGCGTGTTCGAAGATCTCCGGCCCGTACACGTATTTCATGGTGGGCATGTGGCCCGTCTCTTCGAGGAGCGGGAGGTAGACCATGGCCGCGGTGTCGCACATCGCGCCCGGGTAGCGGTTCCAGTACCAGACTCCCCCGACATCACCGGCACCATCGATGATGCGAACGTCGGTCACTCCGGCTTCGTGCAAGTGGGCGCCGGCGCACAGTCCGGCGAATCCGCCGCCGATCAGAGCGACGGTGACCTCATCGGTGGCCGGTTCCCGTTCGGTGTCGCCGACCCACGGGTCGTCGGCCAAATGGGCGAACCGCCCGCTTGGTTCGATGTATTGCTCGGCACCGTCGGAGCGCAGGCGTTTGTCGCGTTCGATCCGGTAGCGATCGTGGATGGCTACGCGGTCGATTGCTTCCGAATTCGTGGTGGCCATGACTACCTCTCGCGAAAATGTTAGTGACTAACATATCATTCTCATTATGGTCTCCGCATGACTCCGCCACCGAGCCACGAGACATCGCGGCGCGAATACAAAAAAGCTCAGACACGCGAGACCCTCATTCTGGAATCGCAGTCCCTATTCGCCACGCGGGGCTACAGCGCCACAACGCTCGAAGACATCGCCACGCGCGCCGGGATCACAGTGCAGACCCTGCTGCGCTACTTCGACTCGAAGGCCCATCTTGCGCTCACACCGCTCTCCGCTCCGCTCGAGCATTTCGAGAGGTCGCTGGTCACCCGTGATCACGGACTCGACACGCTCTCGGCATGGCGACTCCATGTGGAGTCAGAGGCCCTCGGGGTCGCCAAACCATCTGAGGGCTCCACACTGACCTATCTCACGAATCTGCGTGCCTACCAAGACTGGGACCGCAAGGACCCCGCCCTTGTAGCTGCCCTGAGTGATGTCGATTTCCGCTTGCAGGAATGTCTTTCGCGGTCTCTTGCCCTTGACGCAGGAGTCGCTCCCGATGATCTCCACTCCACATTGGTCGCGGCGATGCTGGTGGCCGGTCGAAGGGCAATCTGGAATCACTGGCTGGTCAACGGTGGCGACACGGCAACTCTCGTAAGCGACCACATGGCAGTGATCGAACAAGCGGCCTCATTACCCCGGCGAGTCTCATAAATGTTCGAGCCGTCCCCGCCACGCCAGCTACTGATGGTGGTCCTTGCCGTGTGCGCTGGCGCCTTTCTCAGCATCTTCCTTCCATCGATCGATCTTTCGGGAGCATTGGGAGACACGGTCGTCAGGCTGTCCGACACCGGCAGTTCGGCCGGCCTGCCGATTCTCAGTGTCAGCGTCCTTGCAATCGTGGTGATTCGACCAGGCATCACCCGTCGCAGGCGATCGTCGGAGACCGTCGTGATCATCGCCGCCATGCTGGCGGTCATGGCTGGCGGATCGTTGCTAAACGAAGGCGTGATAAAGCCGGCAGTGGGAATCCCCCGACCAAACATTGTTTCGCTGGCGGAGAGCGGCACACTCGGACCCGGCATCGCAACGGGCGATGCGTTCTACGCCGCCGGGCCTGTTGAGCAACGGCGTGAACTGCTGACTCGCCGGCTCACGCCCGAGCGGACGCCATATCTGTCGGAGCTGGTTCGATCACACTGGATCGACACGGCCGGATACTCGATGCCCTCGGGGCACGCCACCGCGGCCATGACCTTCGCCATCCTTTGGGCAGGGTTGGGAATCGCGTGGCTCAACGGGTGGCGACGGTTTCTCACTGTTGTGGTGCTCCCCATCTGGTCGGTTGGCATCGCGTGGTCGCGTGTGTTGCTCGAGGTACACACCACGGCCGACGTCACCGTCGGGGCGATCGTGGGCAGCGCCTGGGCCGTGATCGCCGGTCTTGTGATTGCGCGTCTTGTTGACCTCAAGCCCGCGCCGACAGCCGTCCCATAACGACAGGCCTCGATACGACATCCATCGATATGACAGCTATCGTGCGGGCCATGCAGACGCTTGAACGTGGTGAGCCATCGCCTGAGCAACCCTGCGACATCGACCACCTGACCAGTATCGAGGCGGTACCCCGATGACTTCACGCTCGGTGCATCCGCTCCTCACATCCAACGCCCAGGCGATCGATCCCCCGAGCGTGGATCGCCACTTCGGTGGTGGCGAAGGCCTGTTGCCGCTGTGGATCGCTGAGCCTTACATCGACGTGGCGCAGGAGATCTCTGATGCTCTGGAGTCCAGAGCCAGTGTCGGCTGGTACGGATACGAGACCCGATCCGGGGCCCTGGCCGACAGTTTCTGGAGCTGGATGTCTCGGCGTCATGGCTGGCAACGAGACGGCCTGCTCACCGTGGTCAGCCCCAGCGTCGGCACCTCCATCGGTGTGCTCATCGAACAGTTCACCAGACCCGGCGAGGGGGTCATCCTGCAACCCCCGGTGTTCACCGACTTCAAACCGTTGGTGATATCCGCCGAACGTTCAGTGATCCGCAACTCGCTCCGACTGACCGACTACGGGTACCGCATCGACTTGGCCGACCTCGAGACCAAGGCCGCCGACCCCTCCACCACTGCACTGATTCTCTGCGATCCCCACAACCCTGTCGGGCGGGTCTGGACCGCCGCTGAACTCGGCGAGGTCGCCGCCATCTGTGCCCGTCATGGGGTCTTTGTGATCGCTGATGAAATCCACGCAGATCTGGTGCTCGGCAGTCACGCATTCACACCGTTCGCCACCGTGGCATCCAACACCGAAGTCCGTTGGGCAGCGCTCCACGGGCCGATCAAGACCTTCGGTTTGGCAGGCGTGTGCGACACCCTCGTCGTAACGGCTGACCAGGCGATCGCCGACTCGTTCGAGACCATCAGTTCCCGCCTCCACCTCACCCGCAACAACGTGTTTGGCATGATCGCGTTCGAGGCGGCCTACACCACGGGTGAACCATGGTTCGAAGGGTTTCTGTCCGACATCGAGTCCAACGCCAAACTACTGAGGGAGCACCTCCCGGGACAGATACGTCTGATCGATCTCGAAGGCACCTACTTGGCCTGGCTCGACTTCCGTGAACTCGGCCTCGGTGTGCGGGAACTAGCCGACTGGCTCGGCGGTACGGCCCGGCTCGGCCTCAGCCCCGGTCACTGGTTCGGCCGCGAAGGGGCCGAGTTTGCCCGCATGACCATCGCCGCGCCGACCGAACTCATTGAGGACGCCATCACCCGGCTGACCTACGCTGTCGACCACATTTCGCCTTGACCAGCGACCCCTACGAGGACCGAACCATGACGCCCACCGCCGACCCTTCACGCAGCTGGGACGCGATCGTGATCGGTTCGGGGCCCGGTGGGCTGACCACCGCGGCATGCCTCGGTTCGGCCGGCAAGCGGGTGCTCGTGCTCGAAGCCCACGATCTCGCCGGTGGCAACACCCAGGTCTTTCGGCGCCACCATGGCGACGATTGGTACGAATTCGACGTGGG
>CAZDYO010000149.1:0-6154 GCA_964509555.1 uncultured Acidimicrobiales bacterium | reverse complement strand
CCGGTCAGGCTGGGATTCGGCTCGATTCAGCCAATAGATCAGATCGCGGCCAGTTGAGTGATCAAACCCGGAGCGTGCAAGATCTGGAACAACCTGTTGGCACGCTCCGATCAGGTACTGCATCTGAACGTGTACGAACATATCGGTCAGGGGCTCGTCGAGACGCGACTCGAAGTCATCCGGAAATCCCGGAAACTGTTCTCGGAGCTGGCTCAGAACCGCGGCGACGGTTGGCGAAATCAACAAGTCAGCATCAGAAGGCTCATCGTCGGCGGCCATCCCGGATCTCCCGTCCAGCCCTAGCTCTTGGGACGAGCCGACCGGATCCACTCGACGTGATCAACTAGGTGGTGACGGAGTTCGTTGTTGGAGAGGAAATCACCTACCAGTGCGTCGTAGTGGCTAGCCGAGGCCTCGAGCCGACCGCGGTTGGCGTCAGCTACGAGCGCTGCGGCCTTGGCCTTGGCCGAGGCATATCCATCTCGCCAGATCTCGTAGCATCGATCGAGCACAGCCAAGCCCTCCTCGACACTGATCTCACCGGAGGAGATCGCATTCTCGATGTCGCCCGGGTTCGAGGCCTGGCCGTCGAGACCTGCGGAGGTCGTGCAGACGCCGAACGCGGCTACCTCCTCAGTCATCAGCCCAGGCTGTAGCTCTCGTAGCTCAGCTTCAAGTTCTCTGGACAAGTCCCAGATCGACCCCACCTTGGTCCAGGCGTCACCGATGCAGCCACCAGAACCGCCCGACCGCAACTTCTCGGCGGTCGTTTCATCCACCGCGTCGCTGTGGTCCTCGAGTGCGCTCACACCGTGAAGGGCTACGAAGTAGTCACTGACCGCCGAGACGTCGAGCGACGCAACGTAGTCGGCGTTAACGACTCTCGGATCAGTCGTTGCGAGCACGACCTCAGGATTCGGACGAGATTCCTCAACGAGAGGCAGGGGCCCCGACAGCTCGGCGACCTCATCAGTCGTTAGCTCCACAAGGCCGGTTTGGCTGGCGATCCGCAGGACGATGGCGTCATCGAATCTGATATTTGGCGCGTACTCAAATCCCTGGGCCGACATGCAGCGTGCCGTTTCTCGCTCACGTAGAAAGGCCTCCCCGTAGGCGATCGCGAAATCGCGCCCGGAGTTCTCGGCTGAGAGGCCGAAGCCCGGATAGCTATCAAGTGCTGGTGGGGTCCGCGCTGCGGACGTCTGTCCACCGGAAGCTCCCAGATTGAGCAGAATCGAAACGCCAATGGTCAGGCTGAGCCCAATGACTCCTCCTGCGATCGCTTGCGGAACTCTTATTCGTGACATCTCTGCTCCGATCCGCCTAGCTCGGGTATCCCATGGCTTGGTCAACCGCTATGCCGTAGTTGTATGCCTCGCCGCTGCCGCCAACGCCGCCACCTGCTTTGCCGAACCAATTGACGTCAGTCTGATTCGTGTGAAAGAACAACTCCACGTAGGCCCGGAACGGAGCATCTGTGTAGATACCGATCTCGCCAGAGCCATTCAGGAGATTGAGGCGGTCACCGAGGCGTACCCCAACTCCATCATCTGGGAAACCGCCCAGCCTGCCAGCCAGTTTTGTGGCCATCGTGATGCTGTCGGGCACGGCGGCGTTGTACGCGGAGATTACGTATGAGGCGGTCCCAGGTGTTCCGGGGCACCCTTTGAGCGCTTGAGCATTCGTATGCGACACGATGTGAACATCAGCGCCGAGACTGTTTGACGCTTCTTGGTTGTCCTCCCACAAGCTGGGGTCAGCGCCAACACCGCCAGTGTTGGCGCTGAGCACAACCTTGTAGCCCCGAGTGTTGAGATTGCGCCAGATATTCGTCGAAGATAAGGTCCCAGCATAATAGTTCGTGGTGGCGGCATTGTGACCGAAGTAGCGACCGTTGATGTTCTCCTGCCAGCCACACTCGCCGCGGTTGCCACTATCAGTGTGACGGGGCGATCCGAGGTAGACCAGATTGCCGTTCCATGCTTCGCCGCCGGAGACCGGCAATCCGTAGTAGTCAGTGTCCGCGCCGGTCACGACCGTGTGTTCGGCCGCGGAAGGACTTGCTGCAAGCCCACCCAACAGCCCAAGGCTCGCGCCGACAGCAAGCGACACTCCAAACGTTGCTGGCTTCACCCTGTCCCTAGTCACGCCAACCCGCCTGCCTCTCTTCCGCTCAACGACCACGCATGCTATCAGACCAACTATCAGCCGTCCAGCAGACCCTCCTGACAGTTCATGCTGCGCGTGGGTGAGGAGATTCTCAACTGACACGACGCCGGCTCCCGACTGGTCACCTGCCGCTACGGCGCCGGGACTGCCAGTTCCAACAGTCGGTGCACGGTTCCGGTGATGAACCGAGCGACGTCATCTACGAAGTTGGGGTCGCTGAGGTGAGTGAAGAGTCGAGACTTGAATTCGTTCGAGCTGATTTGATCGTGATGTAGGTAGTGCGCGGCACACGCGGCGAGTTGCCTGTCATCGAGGCCGAGATGGACGTGAGCCAACTCCAGGTCGTTGAGATCGCGGCCCTTGCTGCGTTGTGCGAGAGCTCGGAACTTCGTTCCGATCATCTCGGCAGGGTGAAAAGTGAGCACGTCGGTTTCGTCGCTCACCATCGGGTGTCGACACACAGCGTTCGTCGTTGGAGGGCGAGCAGCGGCTCGACTTCGTCGATATTGATCTCGACTTTGATGTTGGAGGCCGGCCCATCTCCCGCGGGATCGAATCGCAGCCGGATCTCGAGCTTGCGCTGCTTCGATGTGGTGCGGGCCACGTCGAGCCCGGCGGCTGCGGCGACCTCGCGCAGGGCAGACAGGACCGGCCCGAAGTCGGCGCCTGAGATGCCGAATGCCACGTAGTCGAGGTCCTCGTTGTAGCGAAGCGGCTCAGGCATGACGATCTTGTGGAGGCGGGTGCCGCCTCGCCACACGAGGCGATCGCGAAGCTCGGGGTGTTCGGCGATCTCGACGGCCGGGCGTGTCAAGATCAGATCCTGTTCGACTTGGCGATCGTTGATCCATGGGTGAGTCGCCCGCCGCGCGGCGATGACTTGTGCTGGTATCAAACGTCTGCCTCGACGTGGGTGTTGACAACGACACCCCAGCGCCCGTCGCGGGTGCCTTTGCGGGTCTGGCGACCATCGAGCAGGACTGTGCGTTTCTGGGAGCGGACAAGAGCATCGAGCGGCCCGAGGTCAACCTCGGCGTCGACGTGTTCGAGCAGCCACCCGAGTCGCTGGGCGATGGGCCGGACGCGACGGCCGGCGAGCCGGGCAAGCTCCTCACCGTTGAGGCCAGGGAGCTCAGCCAGCACCGTTGCCACGTTGGACAAACCACCGCCCCACGAAGGAGAGCCGACCAGATCGACCGCGCACTGGTCGGGTGCAGCGACGGTGAGCATCGCTTCGGTACCAGCGACTCGCACGGTGTCGCGCTCGTCGAGGTGGCGTGTCTGGTGGAAGCGGAGGCGGACGCGCTCGATGTCACGGTCGAGCACATGTCGGTTGACGACGACCTGATACTCCTGGACCGCTTGATGGGCGGCACCCCAATGCGCGGCCGCGGACAGGAAGCCGACGTAGTAGCCACAGCCGAGGTGGCTCATCATGGCGTCGATGAAGTGATCAGCGGGAACGACACGCCAGTTCCGGTACTGAGGCGGGACGGGGACGTACAGCCCTTTGGCGGGTGAGAACAACAAGCCCTTGGCGATGGCGTTGGCGGTCGCTGCGCGCACGGCGTCTGCGCTGGCACCGGTCTGTTCGAAGATCTGGGTGGACGTGATCGAACCCCGGCCCTCGGCCTGCAGCCGATCCCAAAGCGCTTCAAAGTCAGTCCGTTCCGCCGCGGATCGGCTGGCCTCAAGGTCGACCGCGACCACCACACCCGTCCAAGAGCCGATCTGAACAGCCCGCCGACACTCTCAGTGGTACCTCTTCGACATTGCGGCGGCCGATCAGATCGACACGGCGAACCCCGCGAAAACCCCGCTGCGTCCGCTCGGCCTGGTCATGGGCTGATCGGTTGCCAGGTGGTCAGCCACGTGGCAAGTGTCTCCGGGTCGAGGCTGGACTCTGCATGCAGGGTGGTGTCGCCTTCTTGCCAAATCAGGAACGATGGGCCGCCGGGTTGCACCATCCAGCAGCCTTCCATCCCGCGGATGCTTCGTGAAGTCCACTCCCCGTCGGTTCGCTCGTCGCACGACGTAGCGAACTCTGACGGGAGCGACCCGACACTTGACGTGGACTGGTCGACGTCAAGTTCGATTCTGACCGCTACCGATGCGTTCACCTCGCCAGTTGGAGTCCGCCGCTCGATTCTCAGATCCCCTGAGATGATCCGCCCACCTGCGGGTCCCTCGGTTGGCAAGAGAATCAGTACGGTCTCCGATTCTGGGAGCTTTACCGCCTCTATTCGGGCTGAGTCCATCTGATCGGGGGAGTCCCAATGCCAACTCGCGATCTCGTGCCAGCTCAGGATCGGAGGAGCTGTGGTTGTGGGACCGGCGGTTGTCGAGGGTGTTAGCGAAGAATCGCTGCTGCTCCTGGAGCACGCGGCCGCGACGAACAGCAACAGGACGCCGAGTGCCCACCGCAGGACCAGCGAATCGCCGGCCAGCGCTGTTTTAGCGGTGCCCTGCCTGCTCACCAAATGGGGTCATCCCGTTTGATGACCCGTGGTGTTGTCTCGCGTTCATCTCGGATGAAGTCGGGTGCGCCCTGCACGATCCAAGACGTATTGTCGCAGGTGTAATCGTAGCTAGCGGTTCCGTGGAGGAAGCCGTACCAGGACCCGTTTCGTTGGTAGATCGGGTGTAGGAGGTAGCCGCGCTCGAGGTCGGTTGAGCACGGGCCATTCACTTCGTTCAGTTCCATGAACATCCCAGAATGCGCGATCCAAGTGCCGTTGACCTTCACGTGGCCGAGATAATGATCGTTGCCGCCCCACATCGCCCACACTCCGAATATCGCCCACGGCGTCTCCGGATACCCGGGGTCGGTTCCGGAGCTCAGGCGCCATGTGCGTACTCGGATCCACGTCGCTACTGGGAGGATGGTTGTACTCTGCCCACCGATGTGAACGCCGTTGTTGTACCCGTCTATGTTCATGAGCCAGTTGGCGCCGGCATTACCGGCGATGTTGTCGCCGCGTTGCGGACCTATGTGGATCGCGGAACTGCAGTAGCTGCAATCAGTGTCGTACTGCATGGCGTAGAACCAGAAGCAGCCGCTTGAGTAGTTTGAACCGTCACACTTGTTGGTCTCGTTCGATTGTGGGATCGCAAGCCAAACTTGGTAGTCGCTCGCGTACACATCGTCTGGGTGGTCGGTTAGATGGACACCGTCTGATTGGGTGTTGGATGTCAGAGCCGATCTGCCGCTGCCGCCAGCAGGGCCGACGGCGTACTGAAGGTCTGGCAGCCGCAACATGTCAGCTATCGGGCCATCAGGACGCTCCACCTTCGGAAGCTTGGGTGCGATGGGTTCAACCTTGGCTCCCGGTATGCGCGCCTGAGAGCGGTATGCGTTGTCGGCTTCGATCATCGCGGCGGCGACCTTGGCGTCGTACTCGGCCAGTTTCCGCCGTGCATCTCTCGCAGCAGCGGGCGACATGCCGGGCATTTCGGGTAGCGGTGCAGGTTCTCCCGGCGCCGGCGGTACGTATTCGCTCTGTTTCGGCACTTGGGGTGTCGCCTGGAATGTTTCGACTTCCGCCGCCGCGGAACCAGTCGTTGTCCCGGTCAGCGCGGCTACCAGAGCCAGCACCGAGATGAACACGAACCGCCCTACGCCCGAACGCTTCCGCTCTGAAATCACGTCCGCTCCTCGCCATCGCCTGTTCCGATGGTTCCACTTCCGGGGGTATGTCGTCAAGGAGGCGTTGGGGAGTGGCGATGAGTTGGATGCAGGCGGTCTCGACGGTGGTTGGTTGTCGGTGGAGCGCGGACGACTGCGGCGTGTCCGCTACGGACGCTGTGAGCGGTTACCAATCAGATGGTCAGCGTGGCCGACGATCTGCTTGTCGAACCCCGCGAAAACCCCGCGGGATGTGTGAGAAACGGCAACACGGACCGGCACAACATCGCCGCGGAAACCGCCTGTGAACAGGCTATTCAACACCAAACAACACCACTCAACATCTGACCGGAAGCTTTC
>CAZDYO010000148.1:0-6165 GCA_964509555.1 uncultured Acidimicrobiales bacterium | reverse complement strand
ATCGTCCTCGGAGTAGAGACGTATGCACACGCCTGGGCCCACTCGGCCGCATCGACCGGCCCTCTGATCGGCCGATGCTCTTGATATCTGTTCGATCGGCAGCCTCTGGACCTTCGTTCGACGGTTGAACCTCGACATGCGAGCCAGACCGGGGTCGATAACGCTGCGAACTCCGGGCACGGTGAGAGAGGTCTCGGCGACGTTGGTGGCCAGCACCACCCGGCGTTTCGAGTGGGGTTCGAACACCCGATGCTGTTCGGCCGCTGAGAGCCTGGCGTAGAGCGGGAGGATCTCGGTGTCGCTCAGATGCATCGCCTTCAGGGCTTCGGATGCATCACGTATGTCGCGTTCGCCGGCGCAGAACACGAGAATGTCGCCGGGGACGTCACGCTGGAGTTCCCTGACCGCTCTGCATATGCCTTCGGTCTGATCCAGGACCTCACCAGTCGGGTCGTCCGGGTCGCCCAGGGGTGCGTACCGAAACTCCACCGGGAATGTTCGGCCGGACACCTCCACGACCGGGGCGTTGTCGAAGTGCTCGGAGAATCTGGCGGTGTCGATGGTGGCCGAGGTGATGATCAGTTTGAGGTCGGGCCGGCGTGGCAGAAGTTGCTTGAGGTATCCCAGCAGGAAGTCGATGTTGAGGCTGCGTTCGTGGGCCTCGTCGATGATGATGGTGTCGTACCGGCGAAGATCCCGATCCCCTTGCATCTCGGCGAGGAGGATTCCGTCGGTCATCAACTTGAGGACCGTGTTGGGGCCGACCCGGTCGTTGAAGCGCACCGTGTAGCCGACCAGATCGCCGACCGATGTGCCGATCTCCTCAGCGACGCGCTCGGCTATCGATCGTGCTGCCAGGCGTCGGGGCTGCGTGTGTCCGATGAGTCCGTCGACGCCACGCCCCAACTCGATGCACATCTTGGGAAGTTGTGTGCTCTTGCCCGAGCCGGTTTCGCCGGCGACAACGACGACCTGATGTCGCGCGATCGTTTCGAGGAGTTCGTCGTGGCGGTCCGAGATCGGCAGATCATCGGGATAGGAAATATCGGGAACGGGGGAGCGCTGGTTCACTGGGCGAGCAGGCTACGCAGACCTTCGGCGGAGTCGACCGGCGATTGGCAGGTGTAGTTGCGACACACGTAGGCGTGGTCGGCCATGCGTCCCTCCCAGAGGGGCGAGTCGTAGGGCTGACCCCACGCCAGAACCAGGTGGGGGCGCCACTCCTCCCGTATCACCTCGACGAGGTCGGGTCGATTCCCGACGATCGCCACTTCGGTGATGCCGGATTCGACGAGATCCACCGCCGCCAGCAAGTGCCCGAAGCCGGTGGGATGCTGCGCGGCGACATGACCGAGCATTTCGAGCACCCCGGTGGCCACATCGGTGTACGCCCGGGTTCCCGTGAGGGCGCCCAATCGGAGCAGCCCCACCGCAGCCAGGGATTGAGCCGACGGAGTGGCGTTGTCGAGCATGTCCTTTGGTCGTTTGATCAACGCATCGGCATCGGTTCCGGTGGTGAAGAAACCGCCGGCGTCGTCGGAGAACAAGTCGATGAGCGAGTCGGCCACGTCGGTGGCGTGGGCGATCCACTGGGCGTCTCCGGTGAGTTCGCCCACTCTGGTGAAGGCGTCTATCAGTGCGGCGTGGTCGTGGGCGTAGGCCAGGTGGCGGGCGCGGCCGGGTGCGTCGTTCGACGGATCCGACTGCCAACTTCTGAGCCACCGGCCATCGGCCCGGCGGAGGTTGCCGATGAGAAAGCCGGCGTTGCGCACCGCGGCGTCGGTCCAGTCGTCGCGTCCGGTGGCCGCCGCTGCTTCGGCAAGGGTGGCGAGGAACAGGGCGTTCCATTCCGTGAGGATCTTGTCGTCGAGTCCGGGACGCACACGTGTGTTTCTCCTGGTGAGCAGGGCGACACGGGCAGCTTCGATCGTGTCGGGCCGCAGCAGGTCGGCTCTCACCGGGCGGTGGAGGATGTTGGCACCCTCGAAGTTGCCTGCAGGGGTGACCCCCCACCACTGTGCGGCGGCTTCGGCGTCGAGCCCGGCGTCCTCGCACGTTCGTCGAAACTCGGTGTCGGACCAGACGTAGAACCGTCCTTCGACGCCCTCCGAATCGGCGTCCTCCGCCGAGAAGAAGCCCCCGGAAGGGTGGCGCAGGTCGCGCAGCACGTAGTCGATGGTCTCGTGGAAGACCTGCGCGTAGCGGTCGTCACCGGTCACCTGCCAGGCATGGAGGTAGACCCGGGCCAGCAGAGCGTTGTCGTAGAGCATCTTCTCGAAATGCGGGACCAGCCACTGTTGATCGACGGAGTAGCGGGAGAAACCACCACCGAGATGGTCGTAGATGCCACCCGATGCCATCGAGTCGAGACTCGTGGTGACGGCCTTCAGGATCCTCGGATCGGGAGTCCGAAGGTGGATGCGCAGCAGGGCGTCGAGACCCATGGCCGCCGGGAATTTGGGGGCGTTGCCGAAACCACCCCATTCGGGATCGAACTGCTCGATGAACTGGTCGGCGACCTTGTCGAGAATATTCCCGCTGAACGTGGAGCCGTCGCCGGGTGGCGGCAAAGACACCGCCGAATCCAGTGAGCTGTCGAGCCGGTGTGCCTGATCCAGAACCGCATCCCTGCGGTTGGTCCACGCGTTGTCGACGGCCCGCATGAGCTCCCGAAACGAGGGCAGATTGCCCCGGGGTACGGGTGGGTAGTAGGTGCCACCGAAAAATGGGCGTCCATCGGGCGTGAGGAACACAGTCATCGGCCACCCGCCCTGACCGGTCATTGCCTGGACAGCCTCCATGTAGATGGCGTCAATGTCGGGACGCTCCTCGCGGTCGACCTTCACGGTGACGAACAGTTCGTTCATCATCCGTGCCGTCTCCGGATCCTCGAACGATTCGTGGGCCATCACGTGACACCAGTGACATGCCGAGTAACCGACCGACAGCAGGATCGGTCGGTCCCGCTGCTCGGCTTCGGCCAATGCCGGGTGTCCCCAGGGCATCCAGTCAACGGGATTGTCGGCGTGTTGGCGCAGATAGGGACTGGTCTCGTGGGCGAGGCGGTTCACGGGATGATCCTAGGACGCGACCAGCCGATGGGAGCCCGGGTCGCCCCGCCGAAACCTGGTCCCGGGCGCCGTCACGAGATTGTGATGTTGCCCGGCTTCCCAATTTCGCCACCGGCTGGTAGACATGTCGATCGCCGAAATCGGAGGGTAGGCACATGCATGCTCTCCGTTTGCGGTGCATCAGGACTTGCGGCGCTCCCGCCGTGAGACTCTGTCTACACAGGAGAGATACATGCGAACCAACCGACGGCTTCTGAGCCTGTTGGGTGTTGTGCTTGCGTTCACGCTCGTGGCTGCAGCTTGCGGCGACGACAGCAGTTCCAACACCGCAACCGGAACCACCACGGCGGCACCCGCCACTACTGCGGCCCCGACCGCAACCACCGCTGCTCCCACGACCACGGCTGCACCGGTCGAGGACAACGGCGTGGGTGGCACCCTCATTTGGGCCCATGAGCAGGAGCCGCCTGACATGTCGCTCGAGGATCCCAACAACAACCTCACGATCACCTCTTGGATCTGGCGTGCAATGCTCGAAGGCCTCTACGGCGTCGACTCCACCACGTCCTACTACCCGCAGCTGCTCGACGGCGAGGCCACCCTCGCCGACAATGGCGACGGCACCTTCACGGTGTCCGGCTCGCTTCGCTCCGGTCTGGTCTGGTCCGATGGTGAGCCTCTCACCACCGCTGATCTGGTTGGCACCTTCAACATCGACATGGAAGGTTGCACCGCAGCCACCAACGATGCTCCCGCCGACTGTGAGAACGGTGTTTACACCATTGGCGATCGCACCGGTCTCGACATGATCACCTCGATGAACGCCATCAGCGACACTGAGTTCTCATTCGACATGAACGGCTACTTCGCCGGTTGGAAGGGCCTCTTCGGCCGTCTCTTCCCGAGCCACGTGATTCCGGATGCCACCACCGCCAACGAACTCTTCCCTGAGTGGAAGCTTCCCAATGGCGATCCCATCCCGTCCTCGGGCCCGATGATCTTTGACAACTGGGACCGTGGCGTAGCCATCGACCTCGTTCGCAACGACAACTACAACGGTTCGATGAGCCCGGATGCCAAGAACAAGGGCGTTGCCTTCGTTGATGGCGTTCGCATCAACTTCGTAGCCGACACCGATGCCCAGATCAACGCCCTCAAGACAGGTGAGGCTCAGGTCATCATGACCCAGCCGCAGCTGGCCTTCGGCGACCGCCTCGCCAGCGACTCCAACATTACCTTGGCCGCTTCGGCCGGGCCGGTGTTCGAGCACTGGGGCTTCAACCTCCTCAACAAGCACCTGGCTGATCCCAACGTGCGTGAGGCTCTGCTCTACGCCCTCGACAAGAGCGAAGTCATGGCTGCCCTCTACACGCCCCTGTTCGGTGATCTTCTGCCGGCCGAGGGCCTCGGGGCCACCTACTGGCTCAGCAACCAGCCGGCCTACAACGATCACCAGGCCGACTATGCCGGCGCCCAGATCGAGAACGCCCAGGCCAAGCTTGAGGCTTCCGGCTACACCAAGGGCAGCGACGGAATCTACGAGCATCCCACTCGTGGTCGTCTCTCCCTCCGTGTTGGCACCACCGGTGGCAACGGCCTCCGTGAGCTCCAGGAGCAGCTGATCCAGGATCAGATGAAGAACGCCGGCATCGAGATTGTCATCGACAATGTTCCCGGTGGTGCCTACTTCGGTGAGCGCCCCTTCTCCAAGGCTGCTTTGGCCGCTTCGGCTTCCCTCGGCGCCGAAGGTGACCCGACTATCTGGGACATCACCCAGTTCGCATGGGTCGGTGGCCCGTGGCCCGGTGGCCAGACCGCTGCTTACAAGAGCACGTCCGGCGACAACCCCTACGGCTACCACAACGCCGACTTCGATGCGAAGGCCGATGAGTGCGACGGAACCGTCGACGAAGCCGCCCAGGCCATCTGCTACGACGAGCTCGACAAGTTCGTCACCCAGATCCAGCCCGATGGCAGCGGACTCGTGGTGATGCCGCTCACCCAGAAGCCTTCCTTCTACGCCTACAACAGCTCCGTGCTGTCGCAGAACGGTGTCTCACCCGACGCCAACAACTCGGGCCCGCTCGAGAATGTTCAGGACTACCAGTTCAACTGAGCCCTGAAGCCTGAATGACAGATGCCGTGGAGGGGTCTAACGTGGCCCCTCCACGGTTGTCTGTCACCGTCATTCCGATTTGATGAGGGAGTTTCCTTGTTCGCGTACGCCGCCCGCCGAATCCTCGCCACCATCCCGCTGCTATTGGTGGCGACTTTGGGGTTGTTCGCCCTTGAGGCCTCGGTGCGGGATCCGGTGGCTGAGCTGCGGGTCAGCTGCCCCAAGTGTGACGACACCGCGTTTGCCCGTCTGACCGAACTTTACGACCTCGACAAGCCGGTGCTTGATCTCTCGAACCCAGCCAACAGCCGTTACGTGGCTTGGCTGGGCAACACCCTCACCGGCGACTTCGGCACCTCCACCTCGCAGGGCGAACTACCGGTGAGCGACTTCGTGTGGACCCGGGCCAAGAACACCATGATTCTCGCGGTGCCCGCCTTCCTGGTGATCGCCAGTGTTGCGGCACTGCTTGGCATGTATTCCGCCGTTCGCCAGTATTCGAAATCCGACTACGCCATCACCAGTCTGTCGTTTCTCGGCATAGCCATGCCCACGTTCTTCTTCGGCATTCTCTTACAAGTGTTCTGGGGTATCTGGTTCCACGACTGGACCGGATGGAGACCCTTTTTCACCTCACAAATGCACGACGATTCGCTGGTCAACCTGATCAAATCGATCGTGCTCCCCATCACGACCCTCACGCTGGTGGTAGTGGCCACGGAGAGTCGGTTCATCAGAGCTTCGATGCTCGAGGTGATCCACTCCGATTACATCCGAACGGCTCGGGCCAAGGGGCTGCCGGAGCGCACGGTGATTCTCAAGCACGCCCTGCGAAACGCGATGATCCCGGTGGTCACCATTTGGGCCCTTGACTTTGCAGCCATGCTCGGTGGGTCGGTGGTCACCGAGACCATCTTCTCCTGGCCCGGCCTCGGTCCGCTGCTTCTCAGTTCGATCTTCGCTGCCGATGTCAACATG
>CAZDYO010000147.1:0-6220 GCA_964509555.1 uncultured Acidimicrobiales bacterium | reverse complement strand
CCATCAGTACAACAGAGTAGGTCATGCACCAACATGGCGATCTTACCGTAAATGGCAACCCGTACTACGGGATGGCTCAAGACTGCATCGGCATTCGATTGTCGGATTCTTGATCCGGTTGGTGGTCGGGTGAGGTTCGCGATGTTCGCCCGGTGAGGTTCTTCATCGCCGCAAGAGGATCGCCACGGAAGGACTGCACGGATGGCTGGTGACCGGCCAATGCCTGGAACTCCTGACCCGCCCGGATGGCGGCACGACCCCCGGCCACGTCGAATTGCCGATGGACCATCCTCTTCAGTATCTGCGACAGGTCGGATTGAACGCCGGCGATCCTGACGGCCAACTCCAGAACCGACGCTTCGAGCTCATCGGCCGGGTATGAACGGTTGGCCCATCCGATCCGGGCGGCCTCGCGGCCGTCGATCGCGTCGCCGGTGAGCATCGCCTCCATGGCATGTCGCAGGCCGAGCAGAGGTTCGTGGTACTGCCAGTCGGGCGGGGACGCCACCCGCACGACCGGGTAGGAGATCAGAGCATCGTCGGCCACGTAGACCAGGTCGCAGGCCGCGGCCAGTTCGGTGGCACCAGCCATCGCGTAGCCATGAACCTGGGCGATCACCGGCTTGGCGAGATCCCAAATGGAAAACCAGCCGTCGGTTGCCTGCCGGGTCCAGGCTCCGTCGCCGGGGGCCGAATACGTCGGCGGATCAGCCATGAGCGGAGTAGACAGGTCGTAGCCCGAGGAGAAGCACCTGCCGGCGCCACGCACTATCGACACCCTCACGTCGGGATCGCGGTCGTTGGCCTGCAACGCGGTGAACAGCTCGGCCCGCAGCGGTGAGGAGATGGCGTTGCGCTTGTCTGGTCTGTTGAGGGTGACGTACCGGACATGTTCGGCAGCCGTCTCGACCGTGACCAGCTGAGTCTCGGTCATGCTCATGTGCCTCCGGTGGTGGTGTCGGCCACGCCGGCGATCTCCGCGGCGAGTACATAACCTTCGTCGCTGGTGGCTCTCACGATCAAACCGGTCAGCCCGTCCTTGACCGCCACATCGTGCCACCGCGACCGGATGCGGGCCGCTGATCCGATGAGCGCACCAGCATCGACGTGCTCGTCGGGCACAGCCGCGACCGCCTCTTCCCTACGGCCCGCGAGCCACAGTTCCTGAATTCGTTCTGCGACTTCGGGGAAGCCGAGCCGGGCCATCGAGTCCTTGTGGAAGTTGTGGTCACGACTGCCCATGCCCCCCACGTACATGGCGATCACGGGCTTGCGGGACTCGATGGCCGCCTGGATGTCGTTGGTGATCTCGATGTTCACGTTGCCGAAGATCTCGAAGCCGTCGGGGCGCCCGCCGCGACGTGCCCAACCTTTCTCGATCGCCGGCCCGTGTACATCCCATCCATCGGTGGCGTATCCCATCGGCAACCAGCCGTCGGCCGCCTCACCCGCCAGCGCGGTGTTGACGGGTCCGCCCGAGGCAATCCAGATCTCGATCTCACCAGCCGGATGAAGTATCGACTTGAGGGGCTTGCCCTGACCGATGGCTCCGGGCCCGCTGAACGGCAACGACAACTCGGAACCATCGTGGGTTACCGGTCCATCTCGGTCGATGACCTTGCGCATGATGGCCACGTAGTCGCGTAGCCGACCCGCCGGCGATCCCCAGGGCCGGCCGTACCAACCCTCGACGATCTGGGGACCCGAAACACCCAGCCCGATGATCACCCGATCCCCGCCGGCGAGATGATCGATCGACAACGCATGCATGGCAGTGGCCGCGGGGGTGCGGGCCGAGATCTGCACGATGCCGGTGGCCAGCTTGATTCGGGATGTGTGGGCCGCCAGGTATGCCAGCGGGGTGAGCGCATCGGAGCCGTAGGCCTCGGCGGTCCACACCGAGTGGTAGCCGTGTCGCTCACAAAGCTGCACCAGTTTCACCGGCACATCGAGCGTCCGGGCCCGGTACAGATCAAGTCCCAATCCCAGCTTCAAACGTCCGTCCCCCTCCCCCGACCCTATTCACCCGTTTTTGTGAACCCAAAACATCCCGTTCGGGATTGCTACGGTTCACAAAACATGAGTGGGGACGAGGGAATTTTCGGAAAGACATATCGCCCCACATCTCTGGCCCTGATGTCGGCGGTGGGGATAGCCGCGTACAACAGCCTCTCTGTGTCGGCGGCCCTGCCCGACATCGGCGACGACCTCGGCAACGTTGAGTTGCTCCCTTGGGTGATCACGGTGGAGCTGCTCGTTTCGGCAGTGGCGATTCTCGTGGCCGGCCCGCTCGTCGACGGTCTCGGCGTCCGACGCATATTCAAGTGGTCGGCCCTCACCGTCATCGTGTCGTCGACACTTGCGGCCGCCTCGGTGAACATGCCGATGCTGATCGTGGCCCGAGGGATGCAGGGGGCCGGCGCGGGTGTGGTCATCGCGGTTTCGGTCGCCGCGGCCGGGATAGCGTTTCCGGCACGTCTCAGACCGAGGGCGTTTGCGGCAACTTCGTCGGTGTGGGGTGTCCTAGGTGTTGCCGGGCCGGCTATCGCCGCCATCCTGGTGTCGACCACCGGGTGGCGCGGCGTCTTGCTGATCAACGTACCTGTCGCGAGTTTCGCCCTCTGGATGGGTCGAACCACGCTTCCCGGGCGCCAGGAAGGGGCGTTGGAGACCAAGCTCGACACCAAGGGGCTGATACTCGTGACTGTCCTGACGGCTGGTGCCCTCGGGGCCACTGCCGGATCCATCCCGGCCCTCGTAGTGGGCACCGCGGTGGTGGCACTCACCGCCATCGGCTACCTGGCCCACGCCCGCCGGATCCCGGACCCGGTGGTCAGGCTGCGACACCTGTCCGACAAGCGGTTCCGATACATCCACATGGCCGCCTCAGCAGCAATGGCCGGCGGATTGGGGCTGGACGCGTTCCTCCCCCTCTACGTTCGTGGGGCGCGGGGGCAGGGCATCGGCATCGCCGCTTTCTCGGTTCTGTTCCTGACGATCGGGTGGTCGAGCGCGGCAATCATGGCCAGTCGGCTGCAGGACCGCCTCACCGGTGAGCAGGTGATGCTGATCGGCACTCTGGTGGTGAGTCCGGCCGCGGCCCTGGCCGCCCTGGCCATCGCGACCAACGCACCGCTACCGCTGATCTTCACCGTGCTCGTGTTCGTGGGCGGCGGCATCGGCACGATCACCAATTCGGGTCTGGCGGTTCTCCAGTCGCGTGCCGACACCAGCGAGATGGGTCGGGTCGGCAGCGCACACCAATTCCTGCGCACGTTGGCCATCACCTACGGAACCGCAGTGACCGGACTTGTGGTGTTTGCCGTGGTCGGTTCGCGTATAGGCGACGTGGAACTGGTACGCGATCTTCTCGGCAGCGACAACGCACTCGTCGACCCGGCCACTGCCGACGCCCTCCGGGCCGGCTACGCGACCGCAGCCGCGTTCGCCGCGGCCGTCATCGCCCTCTCGATCTATCCCGCCATCCGCCTCAACCGCGCCTCCCGTCCGGTTTTGTGAACGTTTGGAGTCCCGTATGGGACTCCAAACGTTCACAAAACCGGCGGATAGGACCCACGTGGGTGGAGATTGCATGACATAGGTTGTCGTTGACCCGCCCGCTGCGAACCGGAGGCTTCCGTGCCGGCAGACGCAACCTCGCCAGAATCCGATGCACAGGCCCAAGAACGCAACCTGGTGCTCGACGAGATCGAAGAGAGATTTGAGGCCTTCAATGCCTTCCGCAAGTCGGACGGCGAAAGCGCCGACGCCATCCTCAACGACCTCGGAGCCACCGACAGCGTCGACCGCGACATCATCGTCGAACTCTCCGCCAAGAGGCCGCTCGGGCACCCCGAGAGGTTCAACGAAGCGCACTCGATGGCCATCCGCTCGCTGGAGGTTCTTGACCGAAACGGTGCCCGAGGCGTGAAGATACGGGGCCTCGGACCCGCGTCACCGGTGGTGGCATGGCTGGTACAGCTCGTCACCAGATTCATTGTCCGCAACCACCAGCGAACCCTCATCGACAATGCACGCCGGCTCTACGCCCGCCGCGAGGCCAATTGTCTCCCGGACGATCCAGTGCGTCGCGACCTTCGCCGAGCGAGGCTCCACGCCAACATCGTGTCGGAGGGATTTCGGCGCAACCCGCTCGGCGTCCCCACCTTCCTCATCGGCGGCGCGGCCTTCTCCACCATCATCGGTTCGGTTCAAAGGACGCTGGTCAATTCGATCGACTCGCGATGGGTCCGTCTCCTGATTGCCGGGGCGCTGTTCGTTCTGCTGGCAGCTGCCTCATGGGTGATCCTGCGGGGTGCCGCGGTCGCACGCCGGCGCATTGCTCTCACAACCGATCCGCCGTTCAAAGCTCTCTATGAGACCATCGGGCGCTGTGGAAACCCGCCGCGCGATCAGGCCCGGGCGTTCGCGCTCTACTCCCTGATCCTTCTGGCTGCCGGTTGGCTCGTGATTCCGGTGGGCGTGGCCCTGAGTCTCATCTGAGTCGATCGCGGTCGGCCCGGCCCGATACGATCCCAATCGTGAAGGCACTCAGGTTCAGCCGCAACGAAGCCCGATACGCCGCGGCGATGCTCGCGTCGAGATTGCGGCCGGGGTCCGGAGGCAAATGGGGGCCGTTGGCTTTGCTCGACAACGCCGATGCACCCGAACTGCCCGGCTCCGACTGGACACGGGTCCATCCCCGCCTCACCGGGATCTGCGGCTCCGACCTGTCGACCATCGACGGGCATTCATCCCGATACTTCGAGGACTTCGTGTCGTTCCCGTTCGTGCCCGGCCACGAGATCGTCGGTGAGCTTGCCGACGGCCGACGGGTCGTGATCGAGCCCGTCCTCGGCCACGTCGCCCGGGGTTTCGAGCCACCGTTCCCCGGGGCCGCCCCGGGTGATGGCGACGACTATCGCCATCTCACCTGCGGCCATCTTCAGCCCGGCATCCAGACCGGATTCTGCGAATCGACCGGCGGAGGATGGTCCACCGAGTTCGTCGCCCACGAATCGCAGCTCCACGATGTACCCGATTGGATGAGCGATGAGCTCGCGGTGATGCTCGAACCGGTTGCCGGTGGTGTCCACACCGCACTTCGTGCCGAGGTTTCCGACGGCGACACCGTCGCCGTGATAGGCGCGGGCCCCATGGGCTTGGTGACCACCGCTGCTCTTCGCCACCTCACGCAGCCAGGTTCGCTCATCGTCGGAGCCAAGTACCCGATCCAGCGTGACTTGGCCGAGGAGTTCGGTGCCGACATCGTGGTCGCCCCCAACGAGATCGCCCGGTCGGTGCGCATGGCCACCGGATCGTTCATGATCGGCGACCGGCTGTCGGGCGGTGCCGACGTGGTCATCGATGCCGTCGGATCCCAAGAATCGATCGCACAGGCGATCGGCATCTGTCGGCCAAGGGGTCGAGTGGTTCTCCTGGGGATGCCTGGGGTGGTCGAGATCGACCTCACCGCGCTTTGGCATCGCGAGACCCATCTCGTGGGCGCCTACACCTACGGCACCGAACATCTCCCCGACGGACGGACAGCAACCAGCTTCGAATTGGCCATGGAACTGGCCGGGAAGGTGCCGTTCGACAAGATGCTGTCGGCCACCTACCCACTGTCGCGCTACGCCGACGCCCTCACCCATGCCGGAGAGGCGGGTTCGCGTGGAGCCGTGAAGATTGCTTTCGACATGCGTTCCGAGCGCAATCGCGGCCTTCCCCGCTGACACCTTCTGCCGCCTGGTGTCGTCAGTCGAAGGATCGCCCGCCACAATGGTCGCCATGCCCGAAACCGCACCCGCCCAGAAGCTCGACGATGAGACCACAGCAGCGCTCACTCTCTTCAACGAATACGTGATCGCCGACCGTGAGGCCACCCGTCGCAAGCGCGAGGTGTCCAAGGCCGAGAAGACCAAGGATCAAGCGGCCGCAGCCGTCCGCAAGTTGGAGCAGGAGGGCGGTTCCGCCGATGCCAAGGCCGCTGCCGAAACCGCATACCGCGAGGCTGTGGCAGCACTGAAGGACATCCGCGAGGGTAAGAAGCCCGAGCCGAAGGCCAAGGCCGAGGCGCCCGCAGAGGTACCGGCCGAGACCGAGGCCGAGGCGCCCGCAGACGCCGGAGCGAGCGATGAAGCCGCACCGGAGCCCGCAGCAGCCGACTAGTGCCGTGTCAGGCAACGTTGGGGGTGTCGCGTCCACCCGTTGAGTGGCT
>CAZDYO010000146.1:0-6224 GCA_964509555.1 uncultured Acidimicrobiales bacterium | reverse complement strand
ACGTGGGAGAAGCATGAAGACAAGGCTCGCGAAGGTGAACCCAGGGCTGGCACGTGTGTTCTTGTTGGTCCTCGTCGCTGCCGGTATCGGTGGCGCCTTGATCGGGCTTTCGGTCTTCTCGATCGTTGGGATTCTCGCCATACCCTCATGGATCCTGCTGGGCTCCTGGCTGACCGCCCCGATCGACCACGACTCCGACTCGTGGCTCGATGCATGGATCAAGGCGATTGCCATCTTCGTGTTGGTTGTCGTGCTGGCGGTCTTCGTTCCGTCCTACCTCATCAGGCTCCACAGTGTCGCCAAGCTCGACGTCAAACTGCAGGACATCGTCGGCACCGGTTCATTCGCCATCGCGTTGAGCGGGTCGCTGTTCGTCCTCTACAAGTCGCACCGGGCCGGGCGTATCTGATGGCCGACACGGAAGAAGACGGCCGCCTTCCCTGGCAAAAACGAAGCAACTGGCACAACACCGATGGGTTGGCCTACTACGACGCGAACATCCCTTGTTTGGCGGCCTGCCCGGTTCACACCAATGCGGGAACCTACGTGGCGGCGATCGCCGACGGTGAAGACGAGTTCGCTTATCTCACCGCCAGAATGCCCAACCCGTTCGCGTCGGTGTGTGGTCGAGTTTGTGCGGCCCCCTGCGAGGATGCATGTCGGCGAGGCGAGATCGATCGCCCGATCGCGATTCGTGCCCTGAAACGTTACGTCACCGAACAATTCGGACCCGAGAGCGACAACGGCGAGGTGTGGAAGAAGGTTGCCGCACCTCCCACGGTCGAGCTCGACCAAAGCGTGGGAATCGTCGGCGGCGGGCCCGCGGGAATGGCTTGCGCCCATGACCTGCGGCGGCTCGGCTACAAGGTCACTGTCTACGAGGCGACCGACAAGCTCGGTGGGGCGATGTGGTTGGGGATTCCCGAGTACCGGCTCGACCGCAAGGTGCTCCAGGGCGACATAGACGCCATCATCGGCTTGGGCGTGCAGGTCGAATACAACACCAAGCTCGGCACCGACGTATCGCTCACCGAACTCCGGGAACGCCACGACGCCGTGTTCCTCTCGATCGGGGCCACGCTCGGTCGTGGTCTCGACATCGAAGGTGGCGACTCCGACGGTGTGTTCAAGGCCATCGAGTTCCTGATCAACATGAACCGCGGATTCTCGGTCGACATCGGTGAGAGGGTGATCGTCGTCGGTGGTGGCGACGTCGCCATGGACGCGGCGAGAACCGCGCTCCGGGCCGCCGACTACGACGCCAAGCGTGCCGCGGAGATTGCGGCATCCGTCGACACCAGCGGCGATCGTTCAACCATGTTCGAGGCGATCGACGCCGCCAGGCTCGCCGCCAAGGCCGGTGCCCGGAAGATCACCGTCATGTCGCTCGAGTCCCGAGAGCAGATGCCGGCCCACGAATTCGAGATCGAAGAGGCCAAGGAGGAAGGAATCGAATTCCTGCCCAGCCGCGGACCCAACCGGATCATCTCCTCCGATGGCAAGGTCACCGGGCTCGAGACCCGGGGTGTGACCTCTCTGTTCGATGAGAACCATCGCTTCGCCCCCAAGTTCGACGACGACCTTCAGACGCTGGAGGCCGACACCATCATCCTCGCCATCGGACAGGCGATCGATCTCGATTCCCTGGGTGACGACGGTCCCGAGACCAGCCCGCGCCGAACCATCCAGGTTGATCCCGACACCGGCGCCACATCACTTCCCGACGTTTGGTCCGGTGGCGACGCCGCCAAGGGCCCGCGCACACTCATCGACGCGATCGCCGACGGTCGTCGTTCGGCCACGGCCATCCACCGCAGCTTCGGTGGTTCGCTCCCCGAGGACAAACCGGGTCGGATGATCAAACTTCGTCAGTTCCACCGCCTCGACGACATCTACGACCGATTCGATCGTTACACCGTGCCGACCATCGAGACCGGCCGTCGGATGGGCCTGGCCGTGGTCGAGAGCGGATTCACACCGGATCAGGCGCGCTGCGAGGCCAATCGGTGTCTTCGCTGCTTCGCCAATATTCAGCTCGATGTGCAGAAGTGCGTGTTGTGCGCCCTGTGCGTGGATGTGTGCCCAGTCGATGTCCTCTCGATGGTCACATCCGAAGAAGTCGATTCCAGCTACACCGGAGGTACCGCTCTCATGATCGACGAGACCAAGTGCATCCGATGTGCCTTGTGCATCGAACGGTGTCCACCAGACGCCTTGTCCATGGGTATGTGGTCCGGATTGGGAGTTCCAGTATGAGTGCCAACGTAGAAACGTCTTCGACCGTTGTCGATCGGTTCAAGGACACGACGGTGGGGAGGGCGATATTCCGCTCCCCGAGGCGGGTGACACCGAGGGACAGAGCTGCCGGCCACTGGTCGAACTTCTTCCTTCACATCTACCCGGTGAAGGTGAAGCGCAAGGCCATCGAGTTCAGGTACTCCTATTACCTGGGGGTCATCTCGGTTGTGCTCTTCGGCTCGCTGATCGTGTCAGGCATTTACCTGATGTTCTTCTACGTGCCTTCGCCCGGTCAGGCCTACACCAACATTCAGACGCTTCAGACCGACGTGTCGCTCGGCCAGTACATTCGCAACGTCCACCGTTGGTCGGCACATTTGATGGTGTTGGCCGTGGCTGCCCACATGGCCAAGATGTTCTATCGGGGCGCCTACAAGGCCCCCCGGGAATTCAACTGGATAATCGGTGTGATTCTGCTGGTGGTAACCCTGCTGCTCTCGTTCACCGGATATCTGCTCCCCTGGGATCAGCTGGCCTACTGGGCCGTCACGGTCGGTTCGGAAATGTCGGCCTACGTGCCCTTCGTGGGCGATCGTGTGCAGGAGCTCCTGCTGGGAGGCCCGATCGTCGGGTCGTCCACGCTGCTGAGGTTCTACGTGCTCCACGTGGCCGTGTTGCCATCGGTGCTGGTCATGTTGTTGATGATCCATCTCTGGCGATGGCGCAAGGACTCGATGCTCGATATGGCCGGGGAGGACGGCAATGAGTGAGAAAAGAGACGTGCCGGTTTCGATCGGACACGAACCGACCTCGATAGGCCCCAAGCGAGTGCTGGGAGTGGTGCCGGGCAAACCGGTAGCCGGGGAGCGAAAAGACCCCGAAGAGCAGGACCTGGTCATGGTCTGGCCCCATCTGCTGGTGCGCCACGCAGTCGCGGCACTCGGTGCGCTGTTCACCGTGTTGCTGATATCGGTGTTCTTCGATGCCCCGCTACGCGAAGTGGCCAACCCCGACGTCACCCCCAATCCCGAGAAGGCGCCCTGGTATTTCGCGGCCCTTCAGGAACTGCTCTCCCATTTCCATCCGCTGGTGGCCGGCGTGCTGGTCCCCGGTGGTGTGATCGTCGGGCTGATATGCCTGCCCTTCATCGACCGCAATCCTCGTACTGCGGCCCGATTCCGAAAGGTGGCAGTAACGGCGTTCACCATCTTCATGGTGGTGTGGATCCTCTTGACAATCGTCGGCTTCGCCTTCAGAGGTCCCAACTGGGGCTGGGTGTGGCCGTGGAACGAATGGCACGGTGAACTATGAGTTCGACACTCACAAGACGACACTTTCTGGTCCGCACCTGGAGGGCGGGGATCGGTCTCATCGGAGCCGCCGGGCTCCTGAGCATGTGGAAGTTGCTCCAGCCGCTCGCCACATCCGGCTTCGGCGGAAAGGTGCGGGCGCTGTCCCCAAGGGCCGTCAAGGAAGGCACCGTCAAGGAGGTACCCGCAGCGCGCGGCTACCTGGTGCATCCGGTCGGCGGTGATTTGATAGCGCTCTCCCAGAAGTGCCCCCACCTCGGGTGCAAGGTCGCGTGGTGCGAGTCGAGCCAGAGGTTCGAATGCCCATGCCACGGGTCGAAGTTCAACATCGTTGGCGAGAGGCTCGAGGGTCCGACCCCACGGGGGCTTGATTCGTATCCGGTCGAGATCGGTTCCGACAAGCTCGTCTACATCGACACCTCATCGAAGAAGAACGGGCCACCACCGGGCACGATCACCGTCGACACCCCGACCGGCGGCGCCAGCTGCACTGGAGGACAAGCCTGATGCCCTACGAATTCTCTGGTGACGACGGACTCAACAAGTCGACCAACAAGGTCATGATCGTCGGCGCCGTGCTGATGTTCCTGATGATCCTGATCTTCCCTCTCTACCTCTCGGTTGAACCGACGAATCGCGACACTGCACGGGCGGAGCAGCAGGCTTCTCTGGTTGCATCGGGCGCTCAGATGTTCGATCAGAGCTGCGCCTCCTGTCACGGAACAGACGGGCTCGGCGGGAGTGCGCCGGCCCTCAACTCAAAGCAGTTCCTGGCATCGGCCGACAATGCCCAGATCGAATTGATCGTTTCGGTGGGTGTTCCCGGTACGCAGATGAGCGCGTGGGCCCAGGACTTCGCCGGTCCGCTCACCTCGGAGCAGATCAAGTCGATTGCCACTTACCTGCGGTCGCTTGAACCGAACGCTCCCGACAACCCGAACTGGCGTCAGGGCAAGGGCTGAGCCGGATGGAATTGCACTCGCAGCATCTGCTGAGTGGTTTGTCTAGTTCGAAAATCAAAAGGGGCTGTGAGACATGAGTGACATCCTTGAATGGGACGTTGAGGATGAAGAGTTCTGGGAGTCCACCGGCAAGAAAATCGCCTACCGCAATCTGTGGATTTCGATAGCGAGCCTGGTGGCCGCCTTCTCCGTATGGCTCTATTGGAGCGTCATAACGGTTCAGATGATCAACTTGGGTTTTCCGTTCTCCAAGGCGGACATGCTCACGATCACAGCGATCGCCGGGTTCTCCGGGGCAACACTGCGGATTCCGAATACCTTCTTCATCCGAATCGCCGGTAGCAGAAACACCATTTTCCTCACCACCGCACTCCTGATCATCCCGGCGGCTGGGACAGGCCTGGCGCTGCAAAGTCGTAGCACACCCCTCTGGGTGTTTCAGATGCTTGCCTTCGCGTCGGGGATGGGCGGAGGTGCGTTCGCCTCGTCGATGTCCAATATCAGCTTCTTCTTTCCGAAGAGGAAGCAGGGCTTGGCCCTCGGACTGAACGCGGGTCTTGGCAATGCAGGTCTGTCGTTGATGCAGGTCGTCATTCCACTGGTGATGACCTTCGGTGTTTTCGGCGAGTCCGGGATGAAGCTGCAGCAAAACTCCGGCACGCTGATCGGAACGATCACCAAGGGAACCACCACCTACATCTACAACGCCAGCTATGTATGGTTGCTGCTGCTTGTGCCGGTCGTGATCCTCGCTTGGCGCAAGATGGACAACATTCGCACCGATCAGGTATCACCAAACCTTGACGGGGTCGCGGCGTCCTTCGGAAAGATCCTGATGATGCTGGGCATCGGATTTGCCACCTCAGTTCCCGGGATCGTGTTCATCTTGTGGTGGCCGTCAAGTCTGGGCGGGGCCGTGTTCATCATGTGGCCGGTGATTGCAGCGGTGCTGTGGGCAACCGTATGGGGGCTAAAGCAACTGCGAGGCGAGATCAACGCCAATCTTCGCCGGCAGTTCAAGATCTTCGAGCACAAGCACACCTGGATCATGAGCACGATGTACACCATGACCTTCGGTAGTTTCATCGGCTACACGGCCGGGTTCGCCCTGGCGATCAAGGTCGTGTTCGGTTTCAAGTACGGAATCACCGACGGCGTTTTTGGCCACAACGTTGCAGTCGATGATGCTCCGTCTGCACTCACCTACGCGTGGATGGGCCCGTTTGTCGGTTCGTTCATCAGGCCATTCGGAGGCTGGCTGGCCGATCGCTTCGGTGGTGCAAGAGTCACGAGCTACGTTGGCACGGTCATGACCATCAGCGCTCTGGGCGTGGCCTACTACATGCGTCAGGCCTACCGCTCCGATGATCCGGGTCAGTATTTCCTTCAGTTCCTGGTGATCTTCCTGATTCTGTTCGCAGCGACTGGTATAGGAAGTGGCTCCACGTTCCGGTCGATTTCCGCGATCTTCGACAAGGAGAAGGCGGGCCCGGTGCTGGGTTGGACGTCAGCCGTTGCGGCCTACGGGGCATTCGCGGTGCCCAAGGTATTCGCCGGTCGGATAAATGCCGGAAGTCCAGAGGTGGCCTTGGTCGGGTTCGCAATCTTCTACGTTGTCTGCCTCGGGTTGAACTGGTGGTTCTACCTCGGGCCCAAGGCGGAATTCAAGAACCCATGAGATCAGCACACCATGAACGATTGGTAGCCGGGTCCG
>CAZDYO010000145.1:0-6228 GCA_964509555.1 uncultured Acidimicrobiales bacterium | reverse complement strand
GCCAGGTTGGACGGAAGCGTCCACGGGGTGGTGGTCCAGGCCAGGATCGACATCGGCCCCGGGTCGTCGGGCAGCGGGTCGAGATCAAACGCAATGGTGACCGCAGGGTCCTGTCGGGGGCGGGTGGCATCGTCGAGGCGGATCTCGTGGTTGCTCAACGGTGTCTCGGCGGCCCACGAGTAGGGCAGCACCCGGTTGGCCTGGTAGATCAGGCCCTTGTCCCAGAGTTGTTTGAAGGCCCACATCACCGACTCCATGTAGTCGATGTCCATGGTCTTGTAGTCGTGTTCGAAGTCGACCCAGCGGGCCTGGCGGGTGACGGTCTTCTCCCACTCGTTGGTGTATCGCAGCACCGAGGTGCGGCAGTAGTCGTTGAAGTTCTCGATGCCGTACTCGCGGATGGCGGCCCGACCGGCGACACCGAGCTGCTTCTCTGCTTCCATCTCGGCCGGAAGACCGTGGCAGTCCCAACCGAAACGGCGGGGCACGCGATGGCCCTTCATGGTCTGGTAGCGGGGCACCACGTCCTTCACGTAGCCGGTGAGAAGATGCCCATGGTGGGGGAGGCCGTTGGCGAACGGCGGGCCGTCGTAAAACACGTATTCGTCGTCGGAAGGACGCTGATCGAGCGATTTCTCGAAGGTGTCGTCGGCCGCCCAGAAGTCGAGAATCCGCTGCTCGATGCCCGGAAAGTCGGGACTCTCGACATGCGGATACGGCGACTCTTCTGCCTGGCTCATGGTGGGTCAGGCTATCGGCCGCTGGGCGTGGCCTCCTCGGACTGGCGAGCCGGATCCCGAAGGTCGATCTCGGCGTGATCACGCAGGTCGATGACCGGCTGATCCCCGGACTCGTCGATGCCGAACCGGCCGTGGACACGGCGCAGCGGACCGGGTAGCCACCAATTGAGGTCGCCGGCAAGCTTCATGAACGCGGGCACGAGGGTGACCCTGACGATGAAGGCGTCGACCAGAACCGCCACTGCGAGACCGATGCCGAAAAGCTTGATCGACGAGACCCCCGACGTGGCAAACGCCAAGAACGTGATGGCCAGCAGGAGCGCGGCCGCGGTGACGAGGCGTCCGGTCTTTTCGAGGCCGGCGACGATGGCCTGTTCGTTGTCGTGGCTCCGGTCGTATTCCTCCTTCATGCGCGAAAGCAGGAACACCTCGTAATCCATGCTCAGGCCGAAGGCGATGCAGAACATCAGGATTGGAGTGGTGGTGTCGGTCTGGCCGGTGGCGGTGAAGTTGAGCAGCCCCGAACCGTGACCATCCTGGAACACCCAAACCATCATCCCGAAGGTGGCGCTGAGGCTGAGCGTGTTGAGCACTATCGCCTTCAACGGCACCAGCAGGCTCCCGAACATCAGGAACAGGAGCACGAAAGTGGCGGCCACGATGAGTCCTCCCGCGAGAGGGATTCGTGAGAAGATCGCGTCTTTCGAATCGATCAGCGCGGCTGTTCCACCTCCGACGAGGGTGGAGTCGAAGGGCGTGTCGAGTTCCCTGATCCGGTGGACCAGCGCCTCTCCTTCCGGAGATATGGGTTCGACCGAGGGGACGACACTGAACCAAGTCTGGTTGTCGCCGGAGAATCGCAGGTTGGCCTCCGGGTTGGACACGACCTCGTCGCCGGAAATGTAGCTGCCGCGGAACGAGTCGACCCTGGCCACGCCCGGCAGGGTGGAGAGCTCCGATGCGAAACGAACAATGCTCACGTCGTCGATCGAGCCGATGGCCACGACGGGAAAGGCGTTGGCTTCGCCCGAGGCGAACTCGGTCCGCAATATGTCGCTGGTGTCGCGAACCTCGTCGCCGGGGGGCAGCGCCCGGTCGTCGGCCTCGGCGAATTCGACACGGCGGAACGGTGTGGCCACGACCACCAGGACAGCGACACCGGCCACCAGCACGAGGAACGGGTGTCGCATCACTCCCCGGGCGAGAGCCGACCACATGCCGCGTGGTGGCCGACGCCGAAGCACCCGGAGGCTGTCGACGCGATCCCCGAGAATCGCCAGCAGAGCCGGCAGGGCAAACAACGATGTGGTCATGGCCACTGCCAACACGCCGATACCGGCGAACGCGAACGATCTCAGGAAATAGAGCGGGAAGATGAGCAGGGCGGACAGCGAGATGGCCACAGTGATGGCGCTGAAGGCGATGGTTCGACCAGCAGTGGCGATGGTGCGCACCACAGCGTCGTCGACGCCATGACCGGCCTCGCGTTCCTCGCGAAACCGCGACACGATGAACAGCGAGTAGTCGATTGCCAGCCCGAGACCGAGAGCGGTCACGAGGTTGAGCGAGAAGATGGAGACGTTGGTGAACTCGGTGATCCCGAACAGCACCGCGAACGCACCGAGAATCGCCGCGACCCCGACGCCGACCGGCAGGAGAGCAGCAACGATCCCGCCAAACACCACCACCAGCAGCAGCAGCGTGAGCGGTATGGCGATCGCCTCGGCCTTGGCCAAATCGGATTCTATGACCCTGGACAGACGGTCGAACACCGCATCGCGTCCCCCCACGGCCACGTCGAAGGGCCCGAAGGTGGTGTGGTCGAAACGGTCGATGAAGTCGGAGATGATCAGGTCGCGCTCACTGCTGTCTTCGTTGCCTGGAATTCGCAGTACCACGATGGCCCGGCGACCGTCGGTCGAACGCATGGATGCCGGGGAACCGAGGCTCCAGTAGGACGCGACATCGTCGGTGCCGGAAACCGCGGCGACCTCATCGGTGAACGCCATCCCGAACTGAACCGCGTCGGGTTGGTCGACTCCGAAGGTGCCGTCGGTGCCGGTGCCGGGGCCGTACGTGAGCAGAATGACCAGATCCGAGAAGCCGGTGTCGAACTCCCTGTCGAGGATCTCGCGGGTGTGTACAGAGTCGGAACCGGGGTCGTCGAATCCGCCGCTGGAAAGCCTGTCGACCACCCCACCACCCACAACGGCGCTGGCCCCGAACGCGATTACAGATACTGCGAGCACGAGTTTTCGGTGGTGAACAACGAATCGTCCAATTGCTGAGAACATGGCCCCCCGGTCACGTGACAGAACCCACTGACTATCACGGCCAGTGGCCGTCGCGCCACAATGATGTCGGGATTCTGGTTGGGGAAGGGGCAGTGCGTAGGCTCCGGGACTTGTGCGAACCCGTCACCATGCTGGAGGAGGCCCGTCGATGAGCGGCGAATCCTACGAGACCATCCCCGGGCGGTATGGCATCTCCGTCACCCGTACCGGACCATCGGCCGTCACCACCCGCGTGCCGCTCGAGTCCGGTCTCTGCGGATCTGACGGGGCACTGCGTTCGGCCGTGGTTCTGATGGCGATCGACATGGCCTGCGGAATGTCGGCTGGTCTGGGCGTCGTTCCAAACTGGACCGTAACGGCCGACACCGAGGTGCGATTCGTGGGTCGATGCGTGGTTGGCCCATTGCGGGTCGACGCAAGATGTGTGCGCCCCGGTCGTCACCAGTCATTGGCCGAGGCCCGGGTCCACGACGAAGGTGTCGAAGACGCGCTCGTTGCCATCGTCACGGCCAACCATGGAGTGCTAAAGCCCGAATGGGACACGTTCATGGCGAACACCCCGATCGGCTCGGTCCACAGGTTTCGCCGCCCGGGAATCGCCGACGACGGCACCTTGGAGGACAGCTTCGGGATCCACACGACGGGGAGCGGCCTCGGGTCGGTGGTGTCGGCCCCGCTCGACGAGCGGACACGCAACCCGTGGGGGATCTTCCACGGTGGTCTCACCGGGTTGCTCGTCGAGAACGCGGCGAAGGCGGCCGGAATCGGTGAACCGACCGACGTCGTGTTGCGATTCATGCGGGCCATCAGGCAGGGACCGGTGGAAGCCCGCATCGTTGAATTGTTGGAGCGTGACCGGGACCGTGTCGTGAGCATCGAGGTCCGGGACAGGGGTGCCGATCGGCTGGCCGTGATGGCGACGGTGAGCGGCTAGCGGTCAGATCCCGGCGGGTTTGTCGGGTGGCCGGTTGCCGCCGTCGCCGGCGTGGTATTTCTGCAGCGCCTTGTAGTACTCGATGTGGGCCGCCTTGTCTTCGGCGGCATCGAAGTCCCTGATCGCCTGTCGCCGTTCGGTATCGGTCATGTCGGGGTGGACAAGAGGCCGTTGACGGTGTCGAACGCGGAGAACCACGAGAACAGGTCGGCTATCAGCTGGTTTCCGACACCGGACTGGTCTGGGCCTCGGTGGGGGCTGCTCCGGGATCCCGGACATGGCTGGAGCCTCGGCCCCACTTGCCGGCCGCGACCACGGTCAATTGCCGGGCAGGTCAGGAGGCTCGTCGGCCGGAGGGGTGTCCATGTTTCCCAGAATCTCGTTTCCGACCGCGTCGATCTTCTGGAGATCGGCTTCCTGATTCTTGCGCCTGCGAAGGAGCATCCAGGCGAAGAAAGCGGCCACCAGCGCGATGATGGCACCGAATGCCACAACGTTGCTGTTTCCGCTGGACGAATCACGGGCCGGCTCGTCGGATGCCGAGGCGGTGACCGGTGCAGAAGCAGTCTCCGGCTCTTCGCTGCTCACGTCGTCTCCCGGGTCGACATCCTTGGTTCCGTCCGGGACAGGGGTACCGGCGTCCGGGTCCCCGGTGATCGTGTCGTTGCCGGAGTCGACCAAAGGATCGATCTGATCGACGCTGCTGATCGGATCGACGATTTCGGTGAACCCGATACCGTCGAATTCGTGGGTGGCGTCGAGGAGCGGGTCGACAGTGGGGAGATCGGAACCCACCTGACCGGCGATAGGTGTGGCCTCAATCCGTTCGCCTCCGTCGGTGAGCAACGATGCTGCGCTGACCTGGAAGAACAGGGGCGACTCTCCGGGGCCCGCGGGCATGATGTGGAGAGACATCCGAATCCGCTGTCCGCCATCAACGAGAAGCACCCGGGGGGCGAACTCTCCGGAGCCGTCGGGACCATCGAACGTGCCGAACACGGATTGCTCACCGGCGTGGAATTGCCATCCGCCGCCGCCCGCCGACATGTCGTTGGAGACGTCGACGGAGAAGAAGATCGAGAACGCGTCGACCGGGGCGCCATCCTCCCAGGGTTCGGTCGGCGTGAGCTCAGCCCACAGATCGCCGTCGGGAGCAGTGAAGAAACCGGGGGACGCGAAATCGACATGGGGGTCGATCTCGACCAGCGCCTGTGCACCCGCGCCACCGGCCGGAATCAGAGCGAAGATCAGCAGTGATGCTGCGAATGCCCGTAGGTGAATCATCATGGGGTCCCGTCGGCCGCGATTGGTTCAAAGCAAGAAATTGGATCCTTGAGCGGCCCGATCACCGGGCCGCTCGAAAGTGGACACTACCGCACGCACCGGGACGACAAGACCGGCAAGAGGTCACATGTCGGCTGGTCAACTAGGTTCGCCCCATGGATTCCCGGAAACTGGCATCTCTGATCGACTTCAGCGGTCGAACCGCCTTGGTCACCGGTGGCACCCGCGGCATTGGCCGGGCGGTGGCCGAAGGTCTGGCCGCGGGCGGGGCCAACGTGGTGGTGGCGAGCCGAAAGGCCGATGCCTGTGCCGAGACCGAGACCCATCTCGAATCGATGGGTGCGTCTGCTCTGGGTATCGCGGCCAACATGGGCCATTCCGACACTGCCGAGCGCCTGGTGTCTGCGACGATCACCCGGTTCGGCGGCATCGACATACTCATCAACGACGCGGCCAATCCCTTGGCGCAGCCGGTCGGCTCGCAGACCCCGGCCGGTTGGCAGAAGTCGTTTGAGGTGAACCTTCTGGGCACAGCCATGCTCACGCAGGCAGCGGTCCCACATCTCGAGAACAGTGACCATGCGAGCGTCGTCAATGTGAGCAGTGTCGGGGCGTTCTTGTTCGCCGGTGGTGTTTCGATCTACGCCGCAATGAAGGCTGCGATCCTGTCGATGACCCGTTCGTTCGCGGCCGAGCTGGCGCCCAAGGGGATCCGGGTCAACGCGCTGGCACCGGGCACGGTCGACACCGACATGGTTCGCAATGTCGGCCCCGACGCGGCGGAATCGATGTCAGCGGGTTCGTTGATGCGTCGCGCCGCGCACCCCGACGAAATGGTGGGCCCGCTGTTGTTCCTGGCCGGGGATGCATCGAGTTACATGACCGGACAGGTGTTGGTGGTCGACGGGGGAATGCACCCCCACTAGTGCCGTGTCAGGCAACGTTTGCGCGTTTGATGATCTCGGTGAGTTTCTGA
>CAZDYO010000144.1:0-6230 GCA_964509555.1 uncultured Acidimicrobiales bacterium | reverse complement strand
GGCGCAGCCGGGGCGGGCGCTGCCGGGGCTGGTGAGGCATCGGGGTGATTGTGGACATGGTCGGTCCAGGAGGTGCCGTCCCAATAGCGGAGGTCGGCCTCGCCCTTCGGATCGTCGAACCATCCGGCAGGGGTTGCCGGTTGGGGCGTCGAGTCCTGGGGGTCCTGATTCTCGACCACTGTTGTCATCCAATCCGTTCGGTGTGGCAAATGCGAAGTTCGCCATTATGACGATGTACCGGCTCCTATCGGCAACAATGACCGAATGGATCAATCCCTGCTGCATCCCGTGCAACGCACCGGGCGTCCCGTTCGTTCCGTCCACCGCCCATCCACCGTCGCCGCGGCCCTGACGACCCTGGCATCCGACCCGGCCATCATGCCCGTGGCCGGTGGCACCGACCTGCTGCTCGACCTCCACCGCGGTGGCCCGGGCGACCCCGTCGATCTCGTGGACCTCAGCTCCGTCGAAGGCCTCGATCGGATCGACGCCGACGACGCTTCGATCACCCTCGGGGCCACCGTCACCCACAATCAGGTGATCCGCTCCAGCGACATTCGGCGATCGAGTCTGCCATTGGCGCAAGCGTGCCTCGAGGTGGCCTCGCCTCAGCTTCGCAACCGGGCCACCGTGGCCGGCAACATCATCACCGCGAGTCCGGCCAACGACACCATCTCGGCACTGCTGGCCCTCGACGCCACCATCACCCTCACCCGGCTCGACCACACCGGGTCGGTCGCCCAACGTGAGGTCGCGATCGACGACTTCTTCACCGGTTTCCGTACCACCGTGATCGAACCCGCCGAGTTGCTCACCGCCATCACCATTCCCCGCATGACCGCCTCTTCCAGGGGAATCTGGGTGAAACTCGGACTGCGTCGGGCGCAGGCGATATCGGTGATCCACATGGCGTTCGTCGTAGATCTCGATTCGTCGGGTGAGGTCACCAGCGCCCGGGTGGCCGCCGGCAGCGTGGCCCCGAGGGTGGTCTTGTTGCCATCGGTGGCCGCGGCCCTCGTCGGGCATCCACTCGACTCCGCCTCGATCACGGCCGCGGCCGACGCCGCCCGCGAGGCCATCCAACCAATCGACGATGTGCGGGCCACCGCCGACTATCGAAAGCAGACCATCCACACCGTCACGAGTCGGGCCCTCCTCACATTGCAGGGCGATCGGCAAGCCGACATGTGGCCCGCCGACCCGCCGTGCTTGGCCGACGCCTCGCGGGCCCCGTCCGCTTCATCCCCGACCGTGATCGACGACTCCACGCCCATCACCGTGTCGATCAACGGCACATCGGTCACCGCCGGAGGCGCCGCGTCGCGCAACCTTCTCGACTGGTTGCGCGACCAAGCCGCCTCCTCTGACGACACCGACCAACCCGGTCGCCTCACCGGCACCAAAGAGGGTTGCGCCGAGGGCGAATGCGGGGCCTGCACCGTGAGGCTCGATGGCCAGGCCGTGATGAGCTGCATGGTGCCCGCAGCCCAGGCGGCCGGAAGCTCCGTGATCACAGTCGAGGGCCTGTCAGGTTCGGGATCGGCCGCCGATTCGATCCTCCATCCGGTCCAGCAGGCGTTCATCGACGAATTCGCCGTGCAGTGCGGGTTCTGCATACCGGGGTTCTTGGTCTCGGGAGCGGCGCTGCTCGAGGAGGTCGGGCGGCCCGACGACGAGCAGATCAAGTTGGGGCTCTCGGGCAACCTGTGTCGCTGCACCGGCTACTACCCGATCATCGAAGCGGTCCGAACCGCCGGCCACCCAGCCACGGGGGTCGAGTCATGAGCGTTGGATCCTCCCCCGTCCGCCACGACGCCGCCGACAAGGTCATCGGCGCGGCCCGCTACCCGGCCGACGCCGTACCCGCCGACGCCCTCCACGCCGTCGTGGTGTTCACCAACCGGCCCCACGCCCGGATCGTCTCGCTCGACACCTCCGCGGCCGAGGCCGCACCGGGGGTGGTGGCCGTGCTCACCGCCGCCGATGTACCGGTCAACGAATACGGCCTCACCATGAAGGACCAGCCGGTGTTCGTCGGCCCTGCGGGCATCGACACCGGCCGGGCCTCGGTTGCGGCCGACGTCTCACGTTGGGAGGCCGACCAGGTGGCGATGGTGGTGGCCGAGTCCGCCGATCAGGCCCGCTCGGCGGCCGGCCTGATCCGCTCCGGGTGGGTGGATCTGCCCCGTCTCGACGACATCGATGCCGCGCTGGCCCCCGATGCGCCCATGCTGCATCCCGAGAACGGGCTCAACACCAACGCCTACCACCACCTCAACATCCGCAAGGGCGACATGACCGCTGGTTGGGCTGCGGCCCACACCGTTGTCGAGGGCACCTACGAGGTTCCCTACCAGGAACATGCGTTTCTCCAGCCGGAAGCCGGCACCGCCTACATCGACGACGAGGGGCGGGTCACCGTTGAGTGCACCGGCCAATGGACCTACGAGGACCGGGAGCAGATCGCCCACGCCCTCGACCTTCCCGAGGATTCGGTGAGGGTGATCTACCTGGCCATCGGCGGGGCCTTCGGCGGCAAGGAGGACATGTCGGTTCAGATCGTGCTCGGCTTGGCCGCCAAGGTGCTGGCCGAACAGGGCGACCACCGGCCGGTTCACTGCCGCTGGTCGCGCGAAGAATCGATGGTGGGTCACCACAAGCGCCACCGCGGCCGCATCGCCGCCAAGCTGGGGGCCACCGCCGATGGGATCATCACCGCCATTGAGGCCGAGGTGACCCTCGATGCCGGCGGCTACAACTACACGTCCAACAAGGTGCTGGGCAATGCCCACCTGTCGGTGGCCGGCCCCTACCGGGTTCCCAACGCCCTGATCCACAGCCAGGCGGTCTACACCAACGCCATTCCGGGCGGGGCGTTCCGCGGTTTCGGTGGCCCCCAGGGCGCGTTCGCCATCGAGTGCCAGCTCAACAAGCTGGCCACCGCGCTGGGTATCGATCCGGTCGAGATTCGCCGCAGAAACGCCCTTCACGACGGCGACATCGGCATCACCCAGACCGAGATGCCCGAAGGGGTCACCACCACCGAGGTGATCGATGCCTGCGCCGAACGAAGCGGTTGGAACGAGCCGATGCGCCCGGCCCCGCAATTCAACCCGATCGCCTCGCTGCCGGCCGATCCCGACGCCGTGGTGAGAGGCCGCGGTTTCGCGTCGGGATACAAGAATGTCGGGTTCTCGTTCGGGTTTCCCGAGCGGAGCGAAGCCGAGATCCACCTCCACGGTGATGGTGACGACAACTCACCGGCCAGGGCCGACCTGTTCCAGGGGGGTTCCGACGTTGGGCAGGGTGCCCACCTCGCGTTCCGCCAAATCGCGGCCGACGCCCTCGGGCTTCCGGTTGAGGCCGTCACCGGTCATTTCTCCGACACGGCCACCAGCGGCGACTCCGGTTCGGCATCGGCGTCGCGCCTCACCTTCATGGCCGGAAACTCGATTCTGGGTGCCGCCGAGGAGGCCGAGAAGGCCTGGCGTGACGGGCAACGCCCCGCCGTGGGCAAGTTCCGCTATGTGCCACCCCCAACCGAGACCCTCGACCCGATGACCGGCGCCGGCGCACCAAACTTCTCCTACGGCTACATGGCCACCGAGGCCGAGGTATCGGTCGACACGGGAACCGGCCAGATCAGGGTCGACCGGATCGTCTCCACCCACGACGTCGGCAAGGCCATCAACCCCGCTCTGGTTCGGGGGCAGATCGAGGGCGCCGTGGTGCAGGCCCACGGCTACACGATCAGCGAGAATCTCCAGATCAACGAGGGTCACCTCACCACTCCACGGCTGTCGTCGTACCTCATTCCCGGCATCGGCGACATACCGGAAGTGGTCGACTCGGTGATCGTGGAGTTGGCCGATCCGCTCGGGCCGTTCGGGGCCAGAGGCATGGCCGAGATGCCCTACATCACCTACGCTCCGGCCGTGATCGCAGCAGTCCACGATGCCACCGGAGTGTGGTTCGACCAGTTCCCGCTCACCCCCAGCCGGGTCTTGGCTGCGCTTGCCACACATGCCGGATCGGAAGGTGCCCGATGACCCCCGAGGATCTCGCGTTCGCCGGAATTTCAACACAGGCCAGGCTGCTCCGGGAGCGGGAGGTGTCGTCACGCGAGTTGGTCGACCTCTACCTCGACCGCATCGCCACCCACGACCCGACCATCAACGCCTTTCGTGAGGTGTTTGCCGACCAGGCCAGAGAGGCTGCCGCTGCCGCCGACGAGCGCATCGCGTCCGGCGACGAACTCCCCATGCTGGGTGTTCCGGTGGCGTTCAAGGACGAGGTCGGCATTGAAGGTCACGTGGCCGGTCACGGCACCAACGCATTCGACGTGCCCGCGCCTTCCGACGACGAACACGTCACCCGGTTGAGAAGCGCCGGAGCAATCATCATCGGTGTCACCAACCTGCCCGACCTGGCCATCTGCGGGTTCACCGAAACCGAGGCCAACGGCATCACCCGCAACCCGTGGGGCCCAGGCCACACACCCGGAGGATCGAGCGGCGGATCGGCGGCCGCGGTCGCCGCCGGGCTCATCGGCGCCGCGTCGGGGTCCGACGGCGCCGGTTCGATCCGCATACCGGCAGCCAACTGCGGCGTGTTCGGTCTGAAACCCCAACGTGGCCGAATCTCGCTTTCGCCCGAACCCGAACACTGGAACGGATTGTCGGCGGCCGGATGCCTCACCCGTCGGGTTGTCGACACCGCCCTCTGGCTCGATGTGGCCCACGGCAACGTGGCCGGCGATGCCCACACCCCGGCCCCACCCGCCCGATCATTCGTGGCCGCGGCAAGCACCAGGCCCGACCGACTGCGCTTCGCGATTTCCACTGCCGCGCCCCGTGCTCTGGCGCCGCCGTTGCACTCCGATGAGGTTGAGGAAGCAGTTCGGGGTCTGGGGCCGGTGCTGGTCGATCTTGGCCATGAGGTGATCGACAGGGATCCCCGCTATGGCACGGTCGGCAACTCGGTCGTGCCCCGCTACCTGGGCGGTATCGCCGAACATGCGGCCACCGTTCCCCATCCCGATCGCCTCGACCGCCGCACCCGCGGATTCGCCCGCTTGGGGCGGATGGTCCCATCCCGAGTTCTGCGCAGGGCGCTCGACCACGAAGCCAAGGAGACCGCCCGCCTCAACGAGGTGTTCGACCACGCCGACGTGTTGATCACTCCGGTCACCGCAGTGCCGCCCGTCGAGGTGGGCCGCTGGGACGGCAAGGGTGCGTTGCGCACCGTTCTCGGGATGAGCCGGGTGTATCCGTACACGATCACCTGGAATCACACCGGTCAACCAGCAGCTTCGGTGCCGGTCGGTTTCAGCGGCGATGGTCTCCCGATCGGGGCCATGCTGGTGGCACCTCCGGGTCGCGAGGACCTGCTCCTGTCGGTTTGCGCCCAGCTCGAAGCGGCCCTGGCTTGGCCCGACCGGCGTCCTGATCTCACCTGAAACGCACCTGGCCCGGCCGGCAGCAGCGACGTCGACGGCCGGTACACAACCTCATCGACCAGGGAGAGCCACAGCCGCCCCAATGCCGCCGTCCCGGATCTCGGGCCCGACATAGACCCACTGACCCTTGTTGCGCCGAAACGTACTTCGCTCGTGGACCACGCCGGAATGTGTGCCCTTGCTCCACGAAGCCTTGAACTCCACGATCCCGTGCGAAGACAACTCCCTGCCGTCGACCACATCGATGATTTCCAGCCCCAACCACTGACGACCAGGGTCGACATTGATTGCCTTGGGCCGCGAGTCGACCGCCCAGGTTCGCGACAGGTGATCGACCGATCCGAGACAAAACGCGGTGAACCGCGAGCGCATCAGGCTCTCGGCGGTTGGCGCGGCCCGTGAACCTTCGACAATCGGTCCGCAGCACCGCGCCAGCGACGAACCGGACCCGCACGGGCAGTCGATACGAACCATCCCCGGCACGGTAGCCCAGCCCATCGACCCTGGGTCAGGCTTGCGGCTGAAAGCGCCGGGAAATGCGTTTGTGATCGGCAAGCATCGAGTTGAGCTTGGGAGACACGACCTGGCCGTCCTCCACCACCGAGCGACCGGCCACAATCGTGTGAAGCGCCGCGGTGGGACCGCATCGCAGCCAGCCCTCGATCGGGTCGTCGAGCACCCCGGCGTAGATCGGCCCTTCGAGGCTCCACACGGCCACGTCGCCGACCGCACCGATCGACAGTTCGCCGATCTCGCCCTCACGACCCAGGCA
>CAZDYO010000143.1:0-6262 GCA_964509555.1 uncultured Acidimicrobiales bacterium | reverse complement strand
CGACCTTTCTCTACTGGAACGACTCCGGATGGGGCGCGGTCCCGGGAACATGGAAAGCCACCAGAACCGGGCGGCCACCCCGCGCACTGGTGTCGGCCTGCCGCGGCGAGTAAGCCGACGCCGGGGTCATCCGGGCTGATCCTCGCTCATTCGGGTAATGGATGGTCGGGACAGATGGCGTAACGCGCGGTGTCGCGCGGACCCCATTGAGACCACTCCTCGGCCGAGAGGTTCGAGCCCGCGGTACGGCAGGCAATCTCCGCCCACGTGTCGGGATCGAGATTCCAGCTCAACGCGTGGGAGTCGGTCCCGGTGACGAGGCGCAAGCCGTCCCGGTCTTCGTTCAGGGCCGGCAACACCGACGCGGGACCAGTGGCCATGTCGACTCCGATACGTTCACCCGACACCACATCCCACAGCAGAGCCTGTCCTCCCAGAACGCTCAGCAGCAGGGAGGCGTCCGGCGAGAAGGCCATCCACCCGACCATGCGGACGGGACGAGCCCCGGACATGACGGTGATGACCTCGAAGCTGTCCCCGTCGCGGATCGAGATACTCCCGTCGGATGCGCTGGTGGCCACGAACGAACCGTCGTCGCTCCAAGCCGCCACGGTTATGTCCTGCCCGGCAAAGAAATCGGGGTCGATCGGCATCCACGACGCCACATCCCAGATCCTCACCGCGCCGTCGTTGCCGGCCAGCAGCAGGCGTTCCCCCCGAGGATCGAAGCGCACCGACACGTAAGGCACCGAGAGAACAGAATCCGAAGGCGTAGGCCCTTCGAGAACCCGCAGAGGCTCATCCCACCGGCCCGTCTCATAAACGGAAACCAACCGACCACCGACCGGCATGATGGCACGAAGCGGGCCGTGGGGGCTCAGCGGGGTGGAATCCTCGCCGCCCGTTCGGGCGTAAATCGTGTCCCGTGATCCGGGGGGAACGGTCGCCTCCCATCCTGGGGAATCCGCCGGATCCGCCGGGTCGATGACCCAACCGTTCCTGACCAACTCCCACACCTCCGGGCGGAGGGCCTGGGCCGCGTCCCGGGAATACAACACGATGCGGCTGCCATCAGATGAAACCGACAGACCATCGTGGCCGTGATCGCGGGGCACGGCCCCGGCCAGCGGAGTGCGACCGTCAAGCGCCGCCACCGTCACGCCGAGGGAATGGGCAACAGCCACGCGCTCCTTTCCGGGCGACAACGACAACGCCTGTGGCGTTCCGATCCCGATGATTCCACCGGGCAGCATGGGTACCGTTCCCCCCGGGGTTCTCACGAACTTGAGAGATTCGGGGAATCCACCAACCCGGTCGACCTCGGCCGTGGTGCCTCCGTAACCGTAGGCACGCCATCCGTCGTCGGTGTCGACCATGTCGACAACAACGCCGGAACCTGGCCCGGTGATCACCGTGGCCGTACCGAGCAACTCACCCGAATGGCTCAGCCGGCGCAGTTCCCCACCCTCGCTGATGAAGACCTCATCATTGGTGACCGAGACGATCACCGTGGCAACACCCCCCGGCAGGCGCGTACGGGAGGTCGCCCACAGGATCTCGCCGTCGGGTGACCAGGCGGTTACCACACTCTCGTTCGGGGTGATGGCACCGGTGACGATGATGTCGCCTGACGGGCTCACCGACACGTTGGCACCGATCCGACCAAGGGCGATCCTGGCACGCAGATCAAAGCGATCGGAGACGGAATAGATCGAGAGTTCGCTCGGGACCGCGGCGGCGGGCTCCCCGTCGGAGCGATCGCTCAGGACCGCCACCAGCGAACCCGTCGAGTCCACGGACGTCCGCTTCGATGTCGGAATGATGCGCGACGCTCCCGTCAGGGCGATCGAGTCGATCGACTCGCCGGTGCCGAGATCGATCAGGTCAAGGCCATCCGAGCGCGTGGCTATGAGTCGCTCCCCCGCGACCCAGTCGACGTCGAGATACGAGGTCCCCCAGCGAAGCTGTTGGACCACTGCCCCGGATCCAATCAGGGTCTGATGCAGTGCACCCAGGGTGGCCGGTGATGGCTCGCGTTGATGTGCGGCCAGCGCCAGCAGCATCCCCACACGAGGGTTACCGGCGGCCATGTCGATCGCCCGGGAGATCAACCGGCCGGTCTCCGACTCGAACGCTTGACCCTCAGCTTCGACCAAACCAGCTGCGGCGGCGCGGTCGCGGGCTGACTGCTGCCGCAGGGCAACGGCCCCGGCCGCGAGGGCCAGCACCGCGACCGCCGCCGCCGACAGCAAGCGTCGACGAAGCCGCAGTGTCGTGCGCCTTGTGATCTCCTCGTGTTCGTCCCGGGCGTGGACGCTCGAGGCTATGAAGTCGGCTTCGGTCGGCATGAGCTCCGCATCGTGGGCGCCGGCCCACTGCTCGGCCGCGTCGAGGCGCTCACCCCGGTACAGCTCACCCGGGGGCCAGCCCCGCCGATTCCACTCGGTCGCCGTGGCATGAAGGTGATGCATGATCGGCAAGCCATCACGATCCTCGTCGATCCAGCGACGCAGCCGCGGCCACTCGCGAATGAGGGCCTCATGAGCCACCTCAACAGTGGGCTCCCGGGAGATCGGGTCGCGGTTGAACGTGAGCAGTCTCGCGTCGCCCAGAAGCTCCAGGGCCGAACCGACATCCGCCCCGCCGCCCAATTCGGAGCGTGCCGCTCTTCGCCGTGAGTCCTCCGAGCCCTCCCCCACCTTCACGAGACGTGAGAAGATCCGACGGATCGCGATCTGCTGCGCAACCGTCGACTCGCCGTACAAACCCTCGGCCCGGTCGCTCAGCGCGCCGGCAACCCCGCCCAGATCGGAATAGGTCGACTGGGTGAGGAGCCCCGACTGTTGGCGGTCGTACAATTCCGTTAACGCGTATTGGAGCAGAGGCAACGATCCCGGACGGTCGGCGACGTCGGCGACGATCCGCGAGACGAGACCGGGCTCGAACCTCACTCCGACCGCGTCTGCAGGGTCGACGATGGCCCGTTCCAACTCGTCGGGCGCGAGCGGCGGGACCGCCTCCGTCGATTCGTGCATCAGTCGAGCAATCGCTTCATGGCGCAACAGCCGGTCATGGAAGTCGGCGCGGAGGGTCGTCACCACCCTCACCCTCGGGTGCTCCTCGCTGACGGCCACGCTCAGCGCATCCAGGAAACTGCGAGCCACAGCCGGATCGGCCAGACTGAAAAGTTCCTCGAACTGGTCGATCACCAACAGGACCTGACCGCCCTCGGCCGGCACCGCGTGGCGTAGTGCACGGGCGATTCCCCGATCCCCGCTCCGGAGGACGGCGAGAAGATCAGTCGGTCGCTCAGCGGCGACGCGCAGCAGAGCGGTCTCCAGCTCCTCGAACGGAGCCGGACCCGGGAGCATGCTGGTGATGAACCACTCGTCGGAGCCCCGGATCGCTCCCGCCCGAAGCGCCGGCAGCAGTCCCGCCTTCACAACGGAACTCTTTCCCGATCCCGACGGTCCCACCACGGCCAGAAAACGGCGATGCCGCAGCCTCGACACGAGTCGATCCACTAGCCTCGTTCTGCCGGCGAAGTCGACGGCATCGGCCTCGTCGAAAGCCCGCAGTCCCTTGTACGGGTTGCGTTCGACCTCTCGTACCGCCTCAACGGCACCGAATCGGATCTCGTCGGGCACTCTCCCCTGCACGGCCCGCTGCACATCATCAACGAACTCCTCGATGGATGAGTGCCGATCTGCCGGCCGATTGGAGATCGCCCTGGTGATCACTCTGTCGAGGTCCGGTGGCAGGTCGGAGCCCGTGCTTGTGCGCAGCGGCAGCCGGCCAGTGAGCGTCTCATGGAGGACCACGCCCATGCCGTAGATGTCGGCGGCGGGTCCGACCGCCTCGCGCAGCAGCTGTTCCGGTGCCGCGTACGCCGGCGTTCCCGCGGACATGGCCGGCGACGGTTCTGCCAATTCATGGACCTCAAGCGCTATGCCGAAATCGGTGAGGTAGGCGTTGCCGCTCCCATCCAACAAGATGTTGGCCGGTTTCACATCGCGGTGCACGATGCCGGCTCGGTGGGCCTCGGCCAGCGCACCGCCGATGTGTCCAACCATCTGCATGGCGCGGTCGAGTTCCCAGGGCCCCGACCGCATAGCGCTTTCGAGGCTTCCGGCTCGCAGGAGGCGCATGACGAGATATGCCGAACCGGGCTCGCGCCAATAGTCGTAGAGAGGGACGATGTGGGGGTGCTCGAGGCGAGCCACCAAGTGGGCCTCGGTGTCGAACCTCCTGATGAACTCGGGCCGGTTGACCAGTTCAGCCCTGATCTGCTTGATCGCCACCTCCCGTCCCAACGATGGCTGAGATCCCCGGTATACGATCGAGAACGCACCTTCTCCCAGACGTTCGATCATCTCGTATCCACGGAACGGACGAGAACGGGCAGCGGCAGCGAGACTCGGATCGTCGGTGAGTATCTGCGACTCGAGAAGGGCGAGTTCGGCGGATGGTCCCAGCCCCAGGTCGGTCGACAGCTGACGCCGATGTCTCGAGAACGCTCCGAGTGCGTCGGCTTGGCGGCCTGCCTTGTGCAGGGCCCGCATGAGATGCCGCGTGGGACCGTCGCGATGGGGGTGACTTCCGGCGAGGCGTTCAAGATCAGCGATCAGCGCGCCGTCGACATCTTCGAGTCCGATCAGGATGTCGGCTCGTTGTTCCTGTGCGTCGATGCGGAGTTCCTCGAGACGGTGGGCCTCGGCCATGGCCCACGACTCACCCGAAAAGTCGCTGAGGGCACCGCCCGACCAAAGCGACAACGCCCGCTCGAGGCTGTCGACCGCCCGTCGATCATCGGCTTCGGCCCGCGCGTTTCGGCTGTGGTCCAGCAGCCTCTCGAACTCGGTGATGTCAAGCCATATCAGATCCGGTACCAGTCGATATCCGGCGCCCTTGCGTTCGATGGCCTCCGCGCCGAGCAAACGCCGGAGCCGCGACACGTAAGTCTGAAGGCTCCTGGCCGGGTTTTGCGGCAAGTCCCCACCGGCGGCCCACACGATGTCGATCAGTGCCGACTCGGAAACCTGCATGCCCCGGCTGAGGGCCAGGGCCGCGAGAAGCCGCCGAAGGCGCGGGCTCAGTGGCTCGTCGACACCGGTGTTGACCGCCGCAGGCCCGAGGAGGCGCACCCGCCGGGCAGTATCCGTCATGACGCCATCATAAGAAACAGTGTTTCATCTGGGCTTCAGAGCCGCTTGCCCCTCACGAAGATGCTCCGAGCCCCATCCGGGTACCCGACGCCGCTGTCCGTCCACGCGTGGTACACGATCACGCCGGTCCAACCGTCGTCATCGGTCACGTACTCGGGCCCACCCGGACCCCGGGCACCGTCACGCGACCGGAGCCACGGGTCCCCATCCTTGATGCAGGGCCCAAGCATCGACTCGCAGACCGCATGTCCGATGGCGTAATCATCGGTGTCCCAACGATTTGCCGAGTAGAGCAGTTGATAACCGAATGTGCCGTGGACCATCGTCGGCCCCTCAACCACGTCCCCCTCCCACCACAGATCGTTGCGAATCAATTCGGTGGGGCCTCGGATCAGGGACATGCCGTCGACACCGAGGCGTTGGCTGTAGATCACCGTCGGCTGGCCACAACAGTTGCCGTCCGACTTCCAGAGAAGCCACGGCGCGCCGTCGGCATCGGACACGACGCTCGGGTCGATGGATCCACCCTGGGCGAGGTCGCAGATGAACGGTTCCGACGAGTCATCGACAAACGGACCGGTCGGCGATCCGGCAGTCGCCACCGAGATGCACTGGCGGCCAGAAGCCGTGTGTCGTGTGGTGTACCACAGGACGTAGGTGCCGCCGAGATGGGCCACGCTCGGTGCCCACACGCGACCCGGCTCACTCCAGTCCGGCAAGGTCGGGAGTCCATCACCCAGGTACTCGTTGCTCTCACCGGGCATGGCCACCATCACCGGCAGGTTGGCACCGAACGTGTTCGTGGCATACGCGTAGAACACTCCCGAGTCTTCCAACACGAACGGGTCGGGGAAGTCGCCTTCGACCGCCGGGATTCGGTCATCCTCGACGGTCCGGAACGGCACGTAGTCGGGTGAAACCGTCTCGGTCTCGCCGACAACGGTTGGCGGCCCGTGACCGGGATCGGCCTCGACGCGGCGAGTGTCCACCCGGACCAGAACGGAGGGAGTTCCCAGCTCAGCCGGGGTCGGACCCACCGGCGGCGGGGCTGCCACGGCCGGCGGCTCAGGAATCAGTGTCAATGCACCGGCCAGGAA
>CAZDYO010000142.1:0-6274 GCA_964509555.1 uncultured Acidimicrobiales bacterium | reverse complement strand
GCTGTCGGGTCAGGTCTCCCGGCTGGTCGACCCGACCGTGCCGACCGCGGTGCCGAGCCCCGACGGGCGCACCTACCCGACCGTTGCTTCCGACCCCGCCAGCGTCGCTGATCGGCTGATCGAGGTGGAGCACCTGCTTCGCTCGACCGAGCCGACCGACCCGGCTTTTGCGGACCTGGCCCACGAGCAGCAGGTGATCTACCGAACCATCGGACGCAACTCCGAGTGGATCCCCGAGATCCTCGCCGTGATTCCCGACGATCTGATCGATTCTGTTCGACTCGAGATCGAGGCTCGTGTGTCGATCGGTGGAATCTCCAACGCCCAACCACCCGAGACCATGCCGGCTTGGGAGATCATCGCGCCGTTGTCGGCCGACGAGTTGCTCGGCATCTACAAGCAGGCCGAAGCAGACACGGGCATCGACTGGACCTTCCTGGCCGCCATCAACATGGTCGAGACCGGATTCGGTCGGATCGTCGGACTGTCCACCGCCGGGGCCCAGGGGCCGATGCAGTTCATGCCGGCCACGTGGGCCGAAGTCGGGGTCGGGTCGATCGACGATCCCCACGACTCGATCGCCGCGGCGGCCCGTTACCTGGTCCGACGGGGCGGACCCACCGACATGACCCGAGCGGTGCGGGGCTACAACAACTCGGCCGCCTACGTCGACGCTGTCACCACCTACGCCCGCCTGTTCGCATCCGACCCGGCCGCATTTCGCGCCGCCCACGACTGGGAGATCCACTACGCAAGCGCCGCCGGCGACCTCTGGCTTCCTGTCGGCTATCGGCACCCCGAGCGCATACCGCTCGATCAGTACCTCGCGGAGGCACCGTGGTCGATGCCGCCGGCCAGCGGCAACTAACCTCGTCACGATCCACCAATCCGGGAGCGAGACACGTGGTCGAGATACGCATCGCAACCGAAGTCACCGACGAACTCATGTCAGCGTTTCAGCGGCTCGTGCCACAACTGTCCTCGTCCAACCCGCCTCCTTCACGCGACATGCTCCAACAGATCGTCGACAGCGAGGCGTCCACTTTGTTCGTGGCCACCGACGACACCGGGATTCTCGGGACTCTCACGTTGGCCACCTTCAGGATCCCCACCGGGGTGAGGGCCTGGATCGAAGACGTGATCGTCGACTCCGAGGCCCGCGGCAAAGGCGTCGGGCGTCTGCTCAGCGAAGCGGCTCTCGACCACGCCCGATCAGTTGGGGCCATCACCGTTGAGCTCACATCTCGCCCCTCGCGTGAGGCAGCCAATCGTCTCTACCAACGGATCGGCTTCGAAGCCCGAGACACCAACGTCTACCGGTTCACCCTCTGATCGGCCGGCGATGCCGGTGATCGGGGCGCTGATGCCACCGGCTGAGGGTTCGTCCGTACATTTGTGTCGTTTGGATTACAGACATTCGCTCATTTGTCATATATGCTGCCAGAGCGGACGAGTCATCCCCGACGGAATGACGACGACAGGAGAGCCTGGTGAAATCCAAGATCTGTGCCGGTGGGTATGTGGTGGCCAACGGGGTCAACCGCGAAGAAGCCGACCGTCTGAGGGCCGAACTTGACGGTGCGGTCATCAGCCGCAACGCCGACGGAACCTACAGAGTCACCCGCAGCCGCTGACCACAACCGGGCCGATAGCGTTCCGGTTGTGTCGACGCGGCCCGATTCCCCCACCCAAATCGAATGGCTCGACTCCACGCCCGAACTGCGCGATCCGATCCTCGTAGCCGCATTTGAAGGCTGGAACGATGCCGGCGATGCTGCCTCCATGGCATTGCGTCATCTCGCCGACCGCTGGGATGCCCGGCCCCTGGCCGAGATCAACTCGGAGCTGTTCTACGACTTCAGCACCACCCGTCCGTTGGTCACGCTCGACGAACTCCACAACCGAACGCTCACCTGGCCCAACAACCTGTTCACCGCGGCGCGCGTACCGGGCGCCTCCCACGATGTGGTGATGCTTGTCGGTCTCGAACCCCAACTTCGATGGCGCACGTTCTGCAACGAAATCATCGCCCTGGCCAGCACCCTCGAGGTGAGCCGGGTGGTCACGCTCGGAGCGCTGCTGGCCGACGTGCCCCACAGTCGCCCGGTGGAGGTCTACGGAGCCACCGACGACGTCTCGCTGATGAAGTCGCTCGACCTGTCGCCGTCGACCTACGAAGGACCAACCGGCATCACCGGCGTGCTCACCACGATGTGTGGCGAGGCCGGCATACCCACCGCTTCGTTCTGGGCCGCCATTCCGTCGTACGTCCCCGGATCGCCATCTCCCAAAGCAGCCCTGTCGCTGGTTCATCGGGTGTGCGAGATCGTCGGCACATCGGTCTTCGACACCGACCTCGAGATCGCCGCCGCCACCTACGAACGCGAGGTCGACGAACTCCTGTTGGAAGACGAAGAGACCGCGGCCTACGTCGCCGACCTCGAAGAGGCCTGGGACAGCGAAGACGACCGAATCAAAGTCGAGTTGTCCGACGACCCCGACAAGCTCGTCGCCGAAGTCGAGGAATTCCTTCGCGACAACGAGTGACCTGATCAGAGATCGGCCAACCGGGAATCGATCCACTCGATCGCGTCGGCAACCACCTCGCTGCCCGACGGCTCATTGAAAATCTCGTGACGCAGACCCGGGTAAACCACGCGTGTCACCTCGGGCAGACCCTCCATGATCTCGCTCGCCTTGGTCGGCACCAGACGATCGTCGCCGCCGTGCATCACCAAAGTGGGTATCGACAGCCGGTCGAGGCGGGCCCGTGTGGAATCGATGGCATTGATCAACGCTCGACCCAACGAAGCGGTGGGATACGGGACACGCAGCGGGTCGGCGTAGAAGGTCTCTCCGACCTTCGGATCGGTCGACAACATGGACGGATCGCCGTCGTCCTTGATCTCCATGTGGGGCAGGATTCTGCCGAGAATCGGGGCGACGAATCTCAGAACCGGACCGATGTCGGCCCCGAGTGCCGGCCCCGACAGGACCAACAGGTCGGGCAGGGGCCGATCGTCGACGCAATAGCTGGTGGCGATCAGCCCACCCATCGAATGCCCGAGCATCACCACCGGCAGATCAAGTCGACGAAGCTCAGCCAACTGATCCTCGACGTCGTCGAGAAACTCCGACCAGGAATCGACATGGCCACGACGACCGCCGGTCTGGCCGTAGCCACGATGGTCGATGGCCACCACATCGAACCCGGCATCGGCGAGTTGCCGACCGACCTTCTCGTAGCGGCCCGAATGCTCGGCGATTCCGTGGAGCAACAACACCGCTGCTCGGGGTTCACCGGACGGCTCCCAGCGGCGCCTCAACTGAAGCAAACCGTCGCGCGTTGTTCCATGATCGATCGTTGCGGTCACAGGGTCTCCGTGATGGGTCAGGGCTCGCCGCGCCATGGCGGAGAGCGTGGGGCGTCGAAATCGACCACGACATCCTCGCCCCGGATGGCGCGAAAAGCATGCTCGGCCCAAGAGTCTGCACCGGCGACCGGTTCGGGCAGTTCGTGTTCGGCAAAAAACCCGACATCGGTGCACTCGAGCGGATGGGGCTTTAGCGACCCACCTGTCTGACGACAATGAAACACCAAGGACACCAACGGGATTCGGGTGAACCCCCGGCGGATGCCATCGACCACGGCTATCGGCCTTATCACCTCGCAGTGGATTCCGGTCTCCTCGGCGACCTCCTTGATCACCACCTCGGCCGGCGAGTAGCCCACATCGGCCCACCCGGTGGGGAACAACCAGACACCCGAGTCGGCCCGCTTCACCAGCAGGATCTCGCCGGCATCGTTGCCCACGACCGCCCCCACGGTGACCTTGGGGGTGACGTAACCCATCACTCCCTCACCCACCGAGTCGAGCCAGGCCTCCACCTGATGTTCGGGATCGATGGCCCCGCCCACGTGAGCCCTGATGTCGGCGGCGATGGCGAGAACCTCCTCGAACCGTTCACGCTCGTAGAGGCTGCGTGTGAATCCGAGGCCGGTGCGGGCCGTAGCCGAGAGCGCCTCGGCCCACCGGATCAACTGACGCTCGTCGGCGGGCTCTCTGGTCATCTCTGCACCCTAGGCGTCGGCACCGATGGCGGTCATCACAGCCAGTTCGATTTCGGTCAGGTAATCCTCATCGAGCACCTTTCCGCCTTCGGGCGGGTTCACGTAGAACGTGTCGACCACATCGTCTCCCAGGGTCTGGACCTTCGCCCTCCGCACATCAAGGTCCAGATCGGCCAGGGCCCGGGTGATCCGGTAGAGAAGCCCGATCGAGTCGGGGCCCCTCACCTCCATCACCGTGGCCACCGTGGAGGTCTCGTTGTCGAACACCACCTGAGGGGCCGCGGGCCTGGCGGTGGTGATCCGCTGGAATCGATAGGTGCGAGCCCGCTGCAGGAGCCGGGAGCGGAGAGCGATCCGACCGGCAATTGCTGCTCTCACATCGGCCACGACCCGCTCCGGACGCTCCTCCAAGCCGACTCCCCCACCCAGCCGGATGGCCAGAAGCGCCATGTTGTTTGCGGTGTGGGCGTGACCGCCGAGGATCTCGACGCCGTTGAGCGCCAACGCCCCCGCGACCCGCGAGAACATTCCCGGACGATCAGGGGTGACCGCGGTGAGTTCGTGCCCGTCGATCAGCACCGTGACCTCGCCTGCCGCCAACAACGCCAGGTGCTTCTCGGTGGGAAAGGTCTCGGCCACCTCACCCCGGTCTCCCTCGGTCAGGTACTGCACACACCTCTTGGCCAGTTCCTGTACCAGATCCGACTTCCACGCACCCCACGCAGCCGGGCCGGTGGCGATCGAATCGGCCTCCGTGAGAGCGGCAAGAAGCTCGATGGTGCCCACAGATCCGGCCTCCTCGGCCACGAACCGGATTGTTCCCGGGTCGTCGAGATCTCGCCTGGAGGCGACATCGGGCAAAAGGAGGTGATGGCCAACAAGAGAGGCCAGAACCTCGATATCCGACGGTGGATAGCCCATTCGCAAACCGATTCTGCGAACCAGCTCAACCCCGACGATGCTGTGGTCTCCCTCGTATCCCTTGCCGATGTCGTGGAAGAGGGCGCCCAGCACCAGTAGGTCGGGCCGCTCGACCCGATCCGATATGGCCGCCGCCTCCGCGGCGGTCTCGAACAGATGACGATCGACGGTGAACCGGTGGTAGGCGTTGCGTTGGGGTCGACTCCTGTTGGGGGCCCACTCGGGAATGAGTCGACTGATCAGATCGACCTGGTCGAGGGACTCCAGCACCCGAATCGAATCCGCCCCCGTGAGCAGGAGATCAACGAGAACTTCGCGGGCCTCGTCGGGCCACGGATCTGGAAGCGGCGGCGAGTTGTCGGCCAGCCGGTCGAGGACATCACGCTTGACGAACGCGTCGAGACGCGCCGCGACCAGGGCAACCCGCAGGGGAAGAACCGGGTCGTTGGCGACCTCGGCGTCGTCGGTGAGGTCGAGGGTGTCGTCGAGAACCTCGATGCCGTGCCCGTGCCGGGCCGGCTTGTTGCGGAACCTCCGGCGGCGAGCGCCCCGGACGTGGACGCGGTGGAGAACCGCATCCTCGATCCAGGCAACCGAACGACCCGCAGCGGCTATGTCGGCCATCAATTCGTCGGCATCGCCGTATCCCAGAGCGGGCGCGACCTCGTCCTGTTCCTGTAGAGCGAGCACGTCGTTTGGGCGGCCGACCCGCCGATGCAGCTCGACCCGGGCAGCAAGCAGCGTGTCATGAGGCCCCGCTAGCCCCGCACTCTCACTGGCGATCAGGAGCGACGGATCGGCCCGGTGCATCCACCGCAGCGAATGGACATCACGAAGGCCACCCCGCGCCACCTTGAGATCGGGTTCGAGCAGGAACGCAACCTCACCGAAGCGGGCATGACGTTCCCGGGCCGATTCCGCGATCATCGGCAGCATCCGGTCGGCACGGTCGATCCACAATCGATTGGCCCTCTCCGCCAGATCGGTCACCATCCGGCGGTCGCCACCGAGCCAGCGCATGTCGAGCAGGGATGTTGCCGTTTCCAGGTCGGTGGAAGCCAGATCAAGAGCCTCGTCGATGGTGCGTACGGCATGCCCCAGCTTGATGCCGGAGTCCCACACCGGGTACCAGACACGTTCGGCCACCTCGGCAACCGCACCGGAACCATCATGGATCAACAAGAGATCGAGATCGCTGAACGGGCTCAACTCGCCGCGTCCGTAGCCTCCCACTGCGGCCAGGCTGACACCAGCCACCTCATCCACACCAGCGACGATCGC
>CAZDYO010000141.1:0-6343 GCA_964509555.1 uncultured Acidimicrobiales bacterium | reverse complement strand
GGCCCGACGCTACTGGAGAACGGGTTTGGGAGAGATCCACCGATCGATCAGTCGCCGAGCTTTCCTCACCGCACTTCGGCGATTGTGTCCCGAGCTCACCAACTCCGACATCGAGCCGTCCGGCGCGGGGGTGCGGGCCCAGGCCATGGATCACAACGGGAACCTTCTCGATGATTTCGAGTTCGCCGACAGCCCAGGGGCCATTCATGTGGTCAACGCACCATCACCAGCCGCCACCGCGTCGCTGGCAATCGCCAGGACCGTGGCGCAGCGTCACGACGAACTGATCAGTTCGGAGTCGTGACCGCAGGCAATTTTGAAGGCAGTGCGCCAGCCGGTTGGGTCGATGCCGATCGCCATGGCGAGTTCATCCGATCGCTGAAGCGACTCGTCGGCCTCGGCCGACCCGACTGCATGGAGGCACTCCGATTCGGCCAACGCAATCACCAGCTTGCTGACCCGATCGCCGCCGGGGGGCACTATCTCAATGGCGCGTTTCAGCGCCACCCTAGAGCCCGATTCGTCTCCGACCCGGGCGGCGGAACAGGCGACCGCACACCGGGCCAGAACGCGGTCCATGTATGTCGACCTGGGTGAAAGCTCGACGGTGTCGACATACTCGGTGTTGTCGAGACCCAGAGCGGTGGCCGCCAGAGCAATGGTGGCCCATCCCCAGGTTGAACCAAGCCCGTTGTCGTCTTCGGGCATCAGTTCGAGAAGTTTCATGGCCTCCGCCGGATTGCCGAGTTGGAGATGGCTCAGAGCAGTCGCCACCGCCCGGTCGGACTCACCGATCAGATCGGGGTCGAATCCGAATATCTCACCGAAGTGTCGCTGGGCCTCGTCGGTGTCGCCGATGGCAGCAGCACTTGCCGCCAGCGTGACCCGGAGAATCTCGAATCTCGGGTCTCCCTCGGTGGCCGAACCGATCGCCTCCCGGATGACACTGAATCCCTCGTCGACTCGACCCGACTGGACCAGGGCGCGGCCCAGGACCGCCATTCCCTGGGTGCGTCCTATCGGATCCGATCCCACGGGGAAGGTGTCGAGCGCCATTCGGGCCCGTTCGACAGCCTCGTCGACACGACCGGTCCACAGAGCCGATGTCGCCAGAGCCACATTCATCATCGACTCGCCCCAGCGGTCGCCGCGCTCCCGGGCCTCTATCAGGGTTTGACCAGCAAGCTCGTCGGCTTCGGCGAAGCGGCCCGCGTGGATTCGTACGTAAGCCAGAAGCCCGCGAGACCAGGCGCGACCGGCAGCATCCCCCAGGTCGTCGAACGCCTCGATCGACGCCATGAGCCGCTCCTCGGCCTCCAGCATCCGGCCGCCGATGAACGACAACCAAGCCAGGTTCTGCCGAGCCCACGCCATACCGGCTTGGTCACCCGCGGCCTCGTAGCATCGGAAAGCGTCGGTGATCGAATCCTCCGACGCTTGGTTGCGTCCCATGAACAACTCGGTGACACCCCGTCGGCGCAGCCCGTCGGCGATCAGAATCGGATCATCGGCGGTGCGAGCCAGCTTCAACGCTAGTTGGGCCCGCTCGATCGCCAGTGGCTGGTCGTTGGCCCATTGCGCCACTTCACTCTCGATGAGGGCGGCACGAGCATTGAGCGCGGGATCATTCACCTCGGCCAACAGCGGGCGGAGTTCGGCCAGGTCGGCCTCGACCCGATCGAGACGCACCATGCGCACGGATGTGGAGGCTCGCTCCAACAGGACCTCGACCCGGCGAGGGTCTGTGGGCGACATCAGCTCGAGAGCGGATTCAAAGAGCCGTTCGGTGCGCTCGAGCGACTCCGATGTGGCTGCCTGGCGGGCCGACAGGATTGTCCAGTGGATGGCCCGGTCGAACAGATCGAGTGGTATCCCGTCGACCGAGCCCAGGTCGCGGGCCAGTAACGCCGAGCTTCGATAGTGGTATGCGATCGTGTTGACCGCCTCCGGCTTGTTGGACTCGAGCCACCACGCGATTCCCGCGTGGCGACGAGCACGATCGGACTTGGTGAGGCGCTCATAAGCCACCTCGCGCACCAGATTCGACCTGAACGACCAAACTCCATCAACCGTGAGGACAAGATCGGCACGCTCGAGCTCGCGCAGCGCAGCATCGACGTCGACTTTCGTGTTCTCCACCTCCACCATTCGACGCAAAGACTCGACCTCACCCCGCAGTCCCAGTACCGCCGCGTCCTCGACAAGGCTGCGACCGGCCTCCGGCAGGTCATCGAGACGGGCGCTGATGGCACTTCTGACGTTGGACGGCAACATCATGGCATCGACCGAGTCCGACGAGGAAAGCATCCGGGCCATTTCCTCGATGAACAAGGGGTTTCCCGCCGAGCGTTCCACCACCTGTTGTCGAACCTCGTCGCTGACGCCCGGCAACAGGTCCATGGCCAGCAGGTTCGCGGCCGCATCGTCGAGCGGTTCGATGCTCAGGGTCATCGAGTTGAACAGTCCGGGCTTGGGAATCCAGTGGTCGAACACCGCAACCCTGGCGGTGACCAGCACGACAAGGCGGCGACGGGAAAGCCGCTCGAGGACATCGTCGAGCAGGGTCAGGACCGACTTGTCGGCCCAGTGGATGTCGCTGAACCAAAGAACGACCGGTGCCTTCTCGGTGAGCGCGTGGAGCAGAACGCGCACCGACCGCATGACCTCGGCGGCCACACGTTCGGATTCGAGCCGGGCGATCCTGGACTCTGAACCGAGCAGGTGAAGCAGGCCCTCTGTCGTCCGGTCCGTCTCGGCGGCGTCGGCTTGGCTGCCGAGGGCATCGGCCACCTCCGCTGCCACCCTCGCCCGGGTCTCGTCGATGGGGGCAGCCGAGTCGACGCCCATGAACCCGCGGACGGCGTCGGCAACCGGGCCCCACACGTTGGCCTCGCCGTAGGGCAGGCATCTGCCTTCGAGAACGATCGCATCGTGGTCGTAACGGGCCAGCTCGGCCACCTCCGATGCCACCCGGGTTTTCCCGACGCCCGACTCACCGGTGAGCGAAAGCAACTGAGCCCGGCTGCGTCGGATAGCGGCCGCGACGGTACGGCGCAGGATGGCGAGTTCTGGTTCACGCCCCAACAGTGGGGTGTCGGGGCCGTGACGCCGTTCGCCCGGCCTGCCCACCGGCTCGATCGCCCGCCATGCCTCGACCGAGTTCTCCCGGCCTCGCGCGTGGAGCATCCCCAGCGACTGGTAGTGAATCACCTCGGCCGTCGATGCGTGGGTGTCGGGACCGGCGATCACGGTTCCCGGTTTGGCGGCGGTCTGCAGCCGGGAGGCCGTATTGACGACGTCGCCCATGGCCGTGTATTCATCGCCCGCAGCGATGGCACCCACCAACACCTCACCGGTGTTGATGCCGATCCTCAGCCGCAGCCCCACGCCGGTTTCGGTGTCGTAACGCTCGACCGTGTCCTGCATTCTCAGCGCGGCACGAACGGCTCGTTCGGCATCGTCCTCGTGGGCGATGGGGGCTCCGAACAGGGCGATGATCGCGTCGCCGAGCACCTTGTCGACCCGACCACCGAACGCGGAAATGTCGTCGGCCAGAAGAGCGAAGCACTTGTCTACGAGATTCTTGACCTGCTCCGGGTCGCGGGTCTCCGAGAAGCCCGTGAAACCCACGATGTCGGCGAACAGGACGGTGACCACACGTCGCTCGTCGCCGCGCGCCGCCAGCTCATGGCCGCAGCTCGGACAGAATCGGGCATCTGCCGGAACGCTTGCTCCGCAGGAAGGACAGTTCACAGCCACAGCGTAGGCCGATCGAGGGTGCTGACTGCATCCTCCGCAGGGACGACGGCGTCTCGCCGTCAGGGATGATGCCCCGCACCGGTGTCTTTCGTACATTGGACGACATGCTGGCCGCCCCGAACCCGATCGACGGGATCCGTTCCCGCCCGATGGTGGCCGATGCGATGCTCGCTGCCGCGCTCTTGGCGCTCTCGCTGACCTTGGGCCTCACCACCCAGATCGATCCCGGCCAGCGCTCGATCGGCGGCCTCGGCTGGAGCCTGATGGCGGCAGTCAACCTGGCCCTCGTTCTGCGACGCCGCTCTCCTGTCCTGGCATTGTGGCTCACGACTGCGACGACGTTGCTGTATTGGATCCTCGACTACCCCGACGTCGCGGTCGGCCCGAGTCTCATGGTCATGGTCTACAGCGTGGCTGCTCATGTCGACCGCCCGCGCTCGCTTCGCCACGGCATGGCGGCCTCGGGCTTGGCCCTTTTCGTGGCTCTGCTGGGGGTGCTGGTTCCCCAGGAGGAGCTGCCTTGGTTCTCGGTACCGATGAACGCGCTGCTCTTCGCCACCGCTTGGATTCTCGGTGACAATCTCCGCAATCGCCAGGCCTACCTCCGCGAACTCGAACAGAACGCCGATCGAATGGTCCGAAACCGCGACCTCGAAACCCGACGGGCGCTCAGCGAGGAACGCACCCGAATTGCCCGTGAGCTCCACGACGTCGTGGCCCATTCGATGAGCGTGATCGTGGTGCAGGCCGGGGCTGCCCGACGCCTTCTCGACAGCCGACCCGACAGGGCGGCCGAGGCCCTCGGAGCCATCGAATCGACCGGCAGGGAATCGCTCAATGAGATGCGCCGGATTCTCGGCGTGCTTCGCAGCGACACCCACGAGGCAGAACTCACACCCGCACCGCGTCTTGCCGACCTCGGACGTCTGGCCAGGCAATACGAAAAGGCCGGATTGCCGGTCGACATCTCATACCAGGGAACACGTCGGGGTCTCCCGGCCAGCATCGAGCTCTCGGCCTACCGGATCGTGCAGGAGTCGCTCACCAACACCCTCAAGCACGCCGGACCGGCGCACGCCGATGTTCGGCTCACCTTCGAACCCGAGAGTCTCTGCGTCGAGATCGTCGATGATGGTCGCGGAGCGGCCACCCAACCGGATCCGACCGGCGCCGGTCAGGGTCTGCTGGGGATGAGGGAACGCGTGGAGGCCTTCGGCGGATCGTTGATCACCGGCCCTCGGACCGGCGGTGGGTTCGGGGTCATGGCCCGTTTCCCCGCTGGGGCCCACACATGACCTCCAACCCGATCCGGGTCGTGGTTGTCGACGACCAGGCACTGATGCGTACCGGCTTCACCATGATTCTCGAATCGGCTGCCGGGATCGAGGTGGTCGGAGAGGCCGCCAACGGACGTGCCGCGATCGACGAGGTTCGCAGACGTCGTCCCGACGTGGTCCTCATGGACATACGAATGCCCGAAATCGACGGGGTGGAAGCCACCCGTGTCCTCAACGACGACCCCGACGTGGGCTCCCGGGTGCTGATCCTCACCACCTTCGATCTCGACGACTACGTGTATCAGGCCCTGCGATCCGGGGCCGCAGGATTCCTCCTGAAGGACACGCCGCCGGAGCAGTTGATCGAGGCGGTGAAGGTGATCGCTTCGGGCGAGGCGCTGTTGTCACCCTCGGTCACCCGCCGGTTGGTCGAGGAATTCGCCAGATCGACACATGCATCGGCCGACGCGGTTCCCGGCATCGGCGACCTCACCGAACGGGAGGTCGAGGTCCTCGAAGCCCTGGCCGCCGGCATGTCCAATGCGGAGATCGCCGCATCCCTCTTCGTCGGTGAGACCACCGTGAAGACCCACGTCGGCAGGATCCTGATGAAGCTCGGCGTGCGGGATCGGGTACAGGCCGTGGTGGCCGCATACGAATCGGGTCTCGTCCGTCCGGGCGGGGCCTGACCAATTCCAATCGTCCCAACGGACGACCCGCGATCAGCACTGAGCCCGACGCCGAAAGCACCGCCATTTCCTAGTGTCGATTCGACGGTCCGATGCATCCATCGGCCCAGGCATTCTCATCGAAAAGGCGCACAAATGTCACTGCTCACCACCAACCTGCCCGCGGCCGATCTGGTCGCCGCCCGGGCCATCAACCTCACCAAGATCTACGGTCGGGGCGACACCGAGGTCCGGGCCCTCAACGGCATCGATGTCGAGTTCCACCAGGGGCAGTTCACGGCCATCATGGGTCCGTCGGGATCCGGCAAGTCGACCCTCATGCACTGCCTCGCCGGCCTTGACCACATCTCCAGCGGCTCGATCGTCATCGGCGGAACCGACCTCACCGCTCTCAATGAACGTCGGCTCACGCTGCTGCGCCGAGACCGGATCGGATTCGTGTTCCAGGCCTTCAATCTCGTACCGACCCTCACCGCCATGGAGAACATCACCCTGCCCATGGATCTGGCCGGCACCGGGCCCGACCCGGCCTGGCTCGACACGGTGATCGACACCGTCGGCCTCCGCGACCGCATGGCCCACCGGCCCAGCGAGCTCTCCGGCGGCCAGCAACAACGG
>CAZDYO010000140.1:0-6346 GCA_964509555.1 uncultured Acidimicrobiales bacterium | reverse complement strand
CAACAACGCCGGATGGGGGAGTGAGATCACGATGTGGCCACCCGGACGCAACACCCGATGGGCCTGGCGAAACACCCGGTCGAGGTCGGAGCAGAATGCGAGCGCCTGCACAGACACGACGAGATCGGCCTGATCGGCCCTGATGAATGCCAGTTCGGCCGGACCTGCCTGGTGGAACTCGACGGTGACGTCATGCTCGTTGGCCAGATTCCGTGCCATGTTGATCTGGACGACGTCGGGGTCGACGGCCACCACCCGTGCCCCCCTGACAGCCAAACCGACGGCGGTGTGGCCTGCTCCGCATCCAAGATCGAGAATACGTCGATCATCGATGTCGCCGAGCAGACGACGATCGAGTTCACTTCCGGAACCCGGGGCGAACTCCACATGATCGAGCGGTCGAACGGAGTCGGGTCCGCGGGTGTCGTATATGGCCATGGAGTCAGTCTGGCCCGGTGTGCTCCCGGTCGGGTGGAGCCCGCGGCCCGCCTGACTTGGCCTACCATCCTCGCAATGATTCCCGAAGCCATCGGAGAGCCCCGCCGGACGGCGGCACCGGTCGACTACCGGCTGGCGCGCGCGGCAACACTGCAGGCCTGGCGCGATGGCGACCTCAGCAGGGCACAGATTTGTGACGCCCAACCCGAGCTCTGTCGCAACGCCGAATTCTGTGGCACCGTCACCGAGCGCGAGTGCCCGGTGTGCGAGGCCACCATGTTGGTCGAGGTCACGTACGTTTTCGGGCCCCGCCTACCCAAGCACGGACGATGTGTCACCTCAGCCGAGGAGATGCGCAGAATCGAGGATCGGGCGGGCACTTTCCGGGGTTACGTCGTCGAGGTGTGCAACGGTTGCGGATGGAACCATCTGGCGCGCTCACGGGCCATCGGGGGTTCCTGACCAGACGCCTGTTGAGTTGGGGCCGACCATCCAATTAGAATCCGACCACCGCCGGCAGCCTCTGTGCGCTGGACGGGAAAGGACATTTCAATGACCAAGCTCACTGTTCCGGTGATCGGTGCCCGCAAGGTCGCCAACGGCGATGATCCTCTGGTCATGGTCACGGCGTACGACGCCCCCGGTGCCAGGATTGCCAGCGAGTCCGGTGCCGATCTGATCCTGGTGGGCGACAGCCTGGCCATGGTGGTCCTCGGCTACGACGACACACTGCAGGTGACGATCGACGACATGGCCCACCACGTGGGTGCCGTTGCCCGGGCCAAGCCCGAGTCGCTGATCGTCGGGGACATGCCGTGGATGAGTTTCCACGTGTCGCCGGAAGAGACGGTTCGCAACGCGGCAATGCTGATTCGCGCCGGTGCCCAGGCGGTGAAACTCGAAGGCGGACGCAAGCGTCTGCCCATGATCGAGCGTTTGATAGCCGCCGAGATTCCGGTCATGGGACACATCGGGCTCACGCCCCAGTCGGTCAACGCCATGGGCGGATTCAAGGTTCAGGGCAAGCAGGCCGAGGCGGCCCGGAAGCTGGTTCAGGCGGCCAAGTCCCTGGCTCACGCCGGATGCTTCGCGATCGTGCTCGAGGGTGTACCCGTGAAGGTGGCTGAGATGGTCACAAATGCGATCGACGTGCCCACCATCGGGATCGGGGCCGGACCCCACTGCGACGGACAGGTCCTCGTCTACCACGACATTCTCGGCATCGAGGACCGATTCTTGCCGAAATTCGTCAGGCGGTACGCCGATCTGAAGGGCGCATCGGTCGATGCCATGAGCCGGTTCGCCACCGACGTGAGATCTGGCGCTTTCCCGAACGACGACGAGGCCTACCATCTGTCCGATGAGCAGGCCGACGCCTTGGGGCTGTACGGCTCGGCCGGCTGAACCGAATCGGCTCGGCCGCCACTAATCTGATCCGATGGCCAGGCACCAGCGTCTTCGCGCGGTCGGCGCATCGCTGGCGTCGCTTCAGCGCAACATGACCGCCCATCACACGATGTTGTTGGCCAGCGGTGTGGCTTTTTCGTGCGTGATCGGGCTGATCCCTGCCCTGCTGGCGATCGTGGCCGTTTACGGACTGGTCGCCAGCCCAGCCGACGTCGAGTCCAACCTTGATCCTCTGGTGCAGGCCCTGCCACCCGATGCGGCCAACCTCGTGATCGATCAACTCCAGAACGTGACCGCGGTTGGAAAGGCCGAGATCACCGTCGGGTTGATTCTGGGGCTGGTCGGAGCTGCGTGGGCCACATCCAGCGCCATGAACTCCATTGTGATGTCGATCAGGTTGGCCCACGAGATGCCCAGTCCCCACGGGTGGCTTCGCGGTCGAATCTTTGCGTTGAAGCTGAGCCTCATCGGTGTGGTGGCCACCGCCGCGATGATCTGGCTGGTGGTGGTGCTACCTCCGTTTCTCGATCAGGTGAATCTCGGCGGTGAGGCGGAGTGGGCTCTCACGATCGGCCGTTGGCCCTTGGTGGTGGCAACGTCTGTGGCCGCTCTCGCGTTGCTGTATCGGGCCGTGGTCGGGCATCGAAGCGGGCCGTATCACTTTGTGAGTGCCGGGTCTCTGGTCGGAACCGTCATCTGGGTTCTGGTCACCCTGGCACTGAGTCTGGTGTACGACCATGTCGACCGGGTTGAGTCGACTCTCGGTTCGCTCGGCGCCGTGGCTGCCCTGATGGGCTGGCTCTACCTGTCGGCACTGGCCGCTTTGATCGGCGCCGAGATCGATGGTGAACGCCATCGCTCCGCCAATGGGGTCGCAGGAGACCAAGCCTGATCATTCCCGGTCACCATCTCAGCGGCCGGCCGTGGCAGGATCGGTGCATGACCGACAACGACCTGGCTTCCTCCGCTGCTCCGAGCGTCACCACCGAACTGCCCGGACCTCTGGCCCGCGACGTGATCGATCGCGACAAGCGGGTGGTGAGTCCGGCGCTGGGTCGGGTCTACCCACTGGTGGTGAAGCGGGCTTCCGGCATGTACGTGGAGGACATCGACGGTAATCGGTTTCTCGATCTCAACGCGGGTATCGCGGTGGCGGCAACCGGGCACTGCCACCCGGATGTGGTCGGGGCCATCGAGGCTCAGGCCAGGTCGTATCTCCACTACTGCTCGAGCGATTTCCATGTTCCGGTCTACACCGAGGTGTGCGAGCGCCTGGCGGAAATGTCCCCGATGTCTGACCAGGTGAAGGTGTATCTGGGCAACTCGGGCACGGAGGCGGTCGAGGCCGCTCTGAAGCTCGCGAGGTACGCCACCGGCCGGCCCAACGTGATCGCGTTTCACGGGTCGTTTCACGGCCGGACCGCCGGCAGCCTCTCCCTCACGGCCAGCAAGGGGAAGTACCGGTCGGGGTTCGGAGCTCCGATGCCGGGCGTCCACCACGCTCCGTACGCCGGGGCCGATGGCCTCACCGGCGCGGCCTGGATCGAGTCGGTCCTGTTCCGTCATGTCACCGAACCCGGCGATGTGGCCGCGATCGTGGTCGAGCCCCTCCAGGGGGAGGGGGGATACATGGTCCCTCCTGATGGCTGGCTGGCGGATCTGCGGGTGTTGTGTGATCGCTACGGAATCCTTCTTGTGGCCGACGAGGTCCAGTCCGGGGTCGGCCGTACGGGAACCATGTGGGCCATCGATCCGTCCGGTGTCGAGCCGGACCTCATGTGTGTCGGCAAGGGCCTGGCGAGTGGACTTCCGCTGTCGGCGCTCGTGACCCGCGATCGTTACTGCACCTGGGGTCCGGGCAAACACGGCTCCACCTTCGGTGGTAATCCGGTGGCCTGCGCAGCCGCGGTCGTCACCCTTGATCTGGTGGCTGACTCACTCACGGCCAACGCCGCAGCGGTCGGCGATCACTTCATGGAGAGGCTCAATGACCTGGCGTCGCGGCAGGCGCTCATCACCGATGTACGGGGTCGCGGGCTGATGATCGGAGTTGAATTCATCGACGGCAACACCGCCAAGGCCGTGGAGCAGGCCGCGTTTCGCGAGGGACTGCTGGTGCTCACCTGTGGGGAGCGCACGGTCAGGATCGCTCCTCCGCTGGTCATCAATCAGCAACAGGCCGATGTGGGAGCCGATCTCTTCGACCGGGCCTGCCGGAGGGTCGCCGGGGGCTTGTGAAATTTCGGGTGAGTCAGCTCCGGCCGATCCCGAGGAGTTCCTTTACTGTGCGCACTGCCGAAACAGCCGTGGGGGCGTAGCCATCAGCACCGATCTGGTCGGCGTACTCCTGGGTCACCGGTGCACCACCGACGATGATCTTGGTGTCGCCGCGGACTCCGGCGGCGTCGATGGCATCGATGGTGGTGGCCAATTCGGCCATGGTCGTGGTGAGAAATGCGCTGAGACCGACAGCGTCGGGACGGTGCTCGGTGATGGCTTCAACGAATCTGTCGGCGGGAACGTTGATGCCCAGGTCGATCACCTCGAACCCGGCTCCCTCCAGCATCACATCGCAGAGGTTCTTGCCGATGTCGTGGATGTCGCCTGCGATCGTGCCCATCACGAACACTCCGATTCGCGAAGCTGCAGCGTCGGCCAGGAGGGGCCTGAGAATGTTCATGCACGCCTGCATTGCCCGGGCGGAAATCAGCATTTCGGGTAGGAAGATCTCGCCGCTCTCGAAGAGGTTTCCGACTTCCTCAAGGGCTGGGATCATGGCGTCGAACAGGAGCGAGAGTGGTGGTATTCCGGCACCGAGTCCCGTGTTGGTTGCTTCCACGGCGGAGTCGGCGTTGCCCGAGAGCACCGAGTCGTAGAGGGCATCAAGCAGGTTGTCGTTGGTCATGTGTGTTCTCTATCGGTTGGCAGTGGGGCCGTGTTCGACCACTGCGTCGACCATGGCCAGGATGTTCTCGGCCGGAACATCGTCCATCACGGTGTGGACCGATGCGAGCATGTAGCCGCCGCCGGGCCCGAGGATGTCGATCACTCTCCGGACCTCGGCCCGGACTTCGGCGGGGGTGCCGTGGGGAAGGATTCGTTGCGTGTCGATCGCTCCACAAAACACGATCTTGGATCCGTAGCGATCGCGCAGCGCCCGGAGGTCGGCCATCTTCCCTGCCGAGGTCTGTATCGGATTGAGTATGTCGATTCCCATGTCGACGAAATCGTCGACGAGGGGGAAGACATCGCCGTCGGTGTGGAACATGATCTTGGCATTGGTGCGGGCCTTGATGAACTCGATCCAGTCGGCGTGGATCGGCTTGAGCACCTGTCGGTACATGTCTGGCGACATGAGCAGGCTCTGCTGGGTGCCGAGGTCGTCGCCGATCTTGATGATGTCGACGTTGGGGCCGAGCTCGGCGAGAAAGTTGGCCATCAACTGCTTGCATACGTCCTGGAGTTTCCACAGCAGGGCTTCGGCGAACTCCGGGTGGAGGGCCATGTTCATCAGGAAGGTGTCCATTCCCTGCATGGCGAACGCCCTCTCGAGAGGGAACAGCAGCCAAGGTGTGGCCACGATGGCGAAACGGTTGTCCTCGGCGAGTGCCCGGGCCTGATCGGCCACGTGTGAGACGCGGGTGGGGTCGTCCATGTCCGGCCAGGGGTGGGCTTCGATCTCCTCGATGGTCGTGGCCGTGGCCAGCGGGTGAACCATCGGGAACCATTGGCCGGGTTTGATTTCCGAGGCCCCCGATCCCCACGAGTCGATGTAGTCGGTGTGGGGCGGACGATTGCGGTTGCGGGTGAGGGTGTCGGCGGGTTCGAGGTCGAGCACCCCGCGCACGTCGGAGTGGAGGCGGAGCATGGTGGCTTCGTCGATGGCCGCGGTGCCGAGTTCGGGCCAGTCGTAGAGGTGGTTGTCGGGGGCCTCGATACCAAGGCGGGCCTTGAGGGCCTTGTAGGGCGCCATCTTGATACCGGTGGCGTTGCTGACACCGAGCATGATCGGCACCCGATCAGGTTCCTGATGGTCGAGGGTCATCAGGACGCGTTCTCGTGACGAGATGGTGGAGTCCATATCCACTGCTTCTATGACCTCGCCGGCCTCCATGACAAGCCCAGGATGTCATGGAAGCAAAATGTCACACCCTCGTGTCACTGTGGCCACATGACGTTCCCGCCTGTAGCCTTTGCGGGTCCCCTCACCAGGGGGCACCGCCATCGGATCCCCCGATGGTTGACAACCGAAAACCCCTGCCCCGGGATAGGGGCCCCGGAAGCCCCGGGTCCACAGGAGGTGAGCTCGTGAAGCGAGCATACGAATTGATGATCATCATCGATCGCGACATACCGGATGCCGATGTCGCCGACGTGATGACGCGAACCGAAGGGATGGTCACCGAAGAGGGTGGCACCATCGCCTCGACCGACAACTGGGGTCGTCGCCGGTTCGCGTATGAGATCAACCACAAGTCCGAAGGCCCCCCCCCGCCGCCGG
>CAZDYO010000139.1:0-6356 GCA_964509555.1 uncultured Acidimicrobiales bacterium | reverse complement strand
GGGGGGGGGGGGGGGGGCCCCCGCTAATCCACACCTGGGGGCCCTCACGTTCCCTGCCCGCAGATCTTCGCGTCGAGGGCACCGACCACGAGGGACCTCGCGGATGGCATCGTTGCCGAAGGGTTGGTGGACCGTGCCGGGTTGCGGTAGGTGAACTGAATCCCTCCGTGGAGACCGGCCGCCTTTCGACTCTGAAGATCCCGGAGAGTGTCGGGGAATCGGTCGGCACTGGCAAAGCCGACCGCGCACAGACCAGCCCCGAGACCGATCTCCTCAAGTTCCCTGCAGATCATCTCCACCACTACATCGTGGCATGATCGCCGCTGAATCAGGCGACCGGCTGCACGCGGGTGAATCTCGAGCCCGGCACGAGACCGGCGTCGGCAAGAAGCCTGACAGCGTTGGCTTCACCCCGCTCCAGCTCGATCGGCCGACCCGGCTCCTTGCTGACGATGTAGCTGACGACGCACTCCGCGCACACTTCGGTGTGTTGCGCGGAGCATTCATCGCAATCGATGGTGAGGGGCTCTTCATCCGTTGGGGGGAGATCGGGAACGATGCTCAGGTGTTTGCTGATGACCATGGGCGTCACCCTAGAGATGGGGTGTGACACTCTCGCCTCGCTCCCCGCCCACGGGTTGCCGGCCGGTCCCGGCAGTACCATTCAGCCCCGTGACGCAGCCGGACCACGAGTACTCACGTCGTCAAGCCATGGGCATCGGCGCCGGAGTCGTGGCCCTCGCCATCGGTGGAGGCGCCACATGGTTGCAGCTTCGGCCCGACCGTCCGGCCGGCCGACCCGAACCCGCCACCGCCACCGTGTCCTCCCCTGCTGTTCGCTCCATCCCACCGGTGTCACCCGATCAGATGGCAGCTCTCGACTCCCTCGACAAACAGGCGATCTCGCGACTGGATCCGGCGATCGCCGGGATCGGACGCCGATACCTGGCCGAACACCCCAACGAGGCCGATCCGCAGCTCCTGATGGATCTGCTCCCCGACCCGGCCTCCGACCCCATCGAAGCGGCCGCATCAACCATGGCCGCAGAATTCCTGGCCGGCAACACGGTCACTGTGGCCGGATGGGTGCTGTCAGCATCCGAGGCTCGCGCCGCCGCCATCGTGGCCTACGCGTGCGATGGAGACGACGCATGCTGATTCGTGCCGACAGCCTCGACGACAACCAAGTCATCGAGTCCGACGTTTGCATAGTCGGAGGTGGAGCCGCGGGCATCACGCTGGCATTGGAACTCGCCGCCGGCGGCATGTTCGTCACCCTTCTCGAGTCAGGCTTTCTCGACTTCGACGCGGCCACCCAGGACCTCTACCGGGGCGACAACGTCGGAGAGCCGCTCACCGTGCTCGGAGGAGAGGTTGGTCTCGACGAGATCAGGCTTCGATGGCTCGGTGGCACAACCAACCACTGGGCCGGCTACTGCCGCCCACTCCAACCAGTCGACTTTCAACGTCGCGATCATCTCGAGGTGTCGGGATGGCCCATCGACCACGACGACCTGCTCCCGTTCTGGGCCCGGGCCGCCGAGTGGTGCCGGATCACCGACAGCGAGTTCGCGCCTGCCGTCTGGCAGGAGCGGTCCGGGATGAAGTTGCCGCCGATATCGAACCGGGTCGTGGCTCCCGTCGCTTTCCAGATCGCATTCCCGATGCCCTTCGGTGAGGTCTACCGCGACGACCTCCTACGCTCGACGCGGCTTCGGGTGATCCTGGGGGCAAACGTGGTGAAGCTGGCCGACGACGGTCGCCACGTTTCGTCAGCGGAGATTCGCACCCTCGGTGGGTTGAAACTCCGCGCAAGGTCCAACGCATTCGTTGTTGCGTCCGGTGGAATCGAGAATGCCCGGCTGCTGCTCGCGTCGACCGACGGTCACCCCTCCGGACTCGGCAACAACAACGACCTGGTTGGCCGCTACTTCACCGAACATCTGCAGTCATACGCCGGATTCGCCCTGTTCGAAGCGCCACTGGTGGACCTCAAGGGCTTCCACGGCGAGGATGTGGAGATCATCCGGGGTCGACACGCGGGCTCGGTGCACGGCGTCAAGTACGCCCTCGCTCTCACGAGCGAACACGTGACTTCGGCCAACACCACCGGCCTCGAGATTCAGTTCGCCCTTGGGCATCTCCCCGACGGTGTCCCGTACCAGCCCGGAGGCGACACCATGGCGGAGGTCGGTGCGCTCCTGTCAGCGGTCGCAGGAAAGTCCCCGGCCACAGCGGCCTACGTCCAGGTTCTGGCCGAACAGCGTCTCAACCCCGACAGCAGGGTCACCCTCTCATCGGAAACCGACCCGTTCGGGATGCCTCGCACCCGGCTCGATTGGCGACACACCCCGCAGGACCGAGCCGCGATCCTCTCTGGCCTTCGCACGGTCGCCGAGCAGGTCGGAGCCACCGGTGCAGGCCGCTTCCAGATTATTCCCGGTGGCGTCCATGCCGATGCCGCCGACCACATGATTCCCGGTGAATTCCTGTCGCTCTATCGGTCCTCGCCGGACGAGTTCGACCCTCTCGGATTTCCGGTGGGCGTCGGCTTCCATCACATGTGCACCACCCGCATGGCCGCGGATCCAACCGAGGGAGTGGTCGACGCCAACTGCCGCGTCCACGGAATCGACAATCTCTGGATGGCGGGCAGCTCGGTCTTTGCCACCGGGGGCGTGGCCACCCCCACTTTCAACATCGTGGCTCTGGCGTTGAGATTGTCCGACCATCTCGCCTCGGTGGTGCCGAACCTACCTCGATGACACCGGTCACCTCGCCCTGAACAATCCGGTTTGACACCGAACATCTGTTCGTACAACATTTCGCGATGGCTCACCAGCGAAGTCTTGACGACCTGGGTGTTCCGCTTCGTGATGTCACATTCTGCGTGCTTGATCTCGAAACCACCGGCACCTCCCCGAAAACCAGCATGATCACCGAGATCGGAGCCGTGAAGCTCCGAGGCGGCGAGTGCCTCGGCACCTACCAGACCATGGTCAATCCCGGCTGTGCGATTCCTCCCCGGATAACCGTCATCACCGGCATAACCGAATCAATGGTGGCCGATGCCCCCCGCATCGAATCGGTCACTCCGTCGCTTCTGGAGTTCATCGGAAGCTCGGTGGTCGTGGGCCACAACGTCAGGTTCGACCTGTCATTCATCAACGCCACCCTCCGGGCCCAGAATCGTCAGCGCCTGCCGAACCGGTCGATCGACACGCTGGCACTGGCCCGACGATTGCTCAGACCGGAGGTACCGAACTGCAAGCTCCACACACTCGCCGATCGGTTCCGGCTCGATCATCAGCCCAGCCACCGGGCTCTCGACGATGCTCTCGCCACCGGTGATCTGCTTCATCTGCTCATCGAGCGGGCCGCGGCCATGGGTGCCACCGGACTCGACGATCTCACCTCTCTTCCGACCATGGCCGGCAGCCCCCAGGCCTCGAAGCTCAGGCTCACCGAAGGCCTACCGCGCGCTCCGGGTGTCTACATGTTCCGTGGACGCAGCGGCGCCATTCTCTACGTGGGCAAAGCCGCCAACCTGAGATCCCGTGTGCGCAGCTATTTCTCGTCGGATCAGCGTCGCATGGTCTCGCAGTTGCTACGCCAGACCTCCACCATCGACCACCAGGTGTGCACCAACGGCCTGGAGGCGGCCGTGCTCGAAATCCGTCTGATCCATGCCCACCTTCCCCGATTCAACAAGCAGGGCACAACCAGCAATCGATATCGATACGTGAAGCTCACGCTTCACGAGCGATTCCCGCGGCTCTCGATCGTTCGACAGCCGAGCAACGATGGCGATCTTCACCTGGGTCCGGTCTCTTCGATGAAACAAGCCCGGCTCATCGTCGAGGCCATCCACACCGCCGTGCCGATTCGCCGGTGCAGCACACGAATTCCGTCCAGGTCATCGTCTCGTTGGCCGGCACGAGACGGCGCGTGCACGGCGGCGCAGCTCGGGGTGACTGCATGCCCGTGTTCGGGAACCGTCGACGAAACCGACTACTCGAAATCGGTCGGGTTGCTGATTGATGGCATCGTCAAGGACCCCAATTCCCTGCTCGATCGGCTCGGCGAGCGAATGACCACCCTGGCGGCCGAGGAGCGTTACGAAGAGGCTGCCGACATGCGGGACCGGGCATCAGCTCTGTCGCTGGCCCTGTCCCGCAGAAGAAAGTTCGAGAGCATTCGCGGCGCCGGCGACATCCTCTTTTCCGTCGATGGCGTCCGCATGCGGATCATCGACGGGCTTCTCGTCCATCCCTCGTTGCCGCCCGCCCCGCGGGAATCCCCCTCCCCGCCCACACCGCCCCACGTCCCTCCGTCCCGATCCGATGCTGACGAGATGCTCTGCATCGCCAACTGGATCTCCGCCAACGCCCACCGGGTGACCCTCGAGTCTGTCACCGGCCCTCTCGCTGAAAGCGCCGAGCCGGTCCGCGGATTCTCCGCCGGCCACAACGACGCGGGCCGACGAGCAGTGTCGCGACTTCAGGCCCGCGAAACCAGCGCCGACAGTTTGGCCTCGGCCCGACCATCGTCAATGGCCGCCGATGCCTGAATCACGCCTTCACCCAGGTTTTCGGCCAAGCCCGCCACAACAAGACCTGCAGCCGCGTTGAGCACCACGATGTCGCGCGCTGCCGAACGTTCACCGGCGAACACCGACCTGGCGATTCTGGCATTGGTAGCGGCATCGCCTCCGGCAAGATCGGACTCGGCCACCAGGGCCAGGCCGAACTCGGTGGCATCGACCTCCACCTCGGACATTCGACCGTGATCGATCGAGGGCATTCGCGACCTTCCGGCCGTGGTGAGTTCGTCGAGCCCGGAATCGTTTGGGTCGCCTGCCTGTCCGTGAACGATCAGTGCCCGCACCGAACCAGTGGCCATCAGAACCCCGGCCATGGTCGGTGCCAGGCTCCAATCAGCAACTCCGATCACCTGGCGGGTGAGTCGGGCGGGATGAGCGAGCGGCCCCAGGACATTGAACACGGTGGGGATGCCGAGCTCCGCTCGGACCGGCCCGACATGGCGCATCGACGGATGGAAGGTGCGGGCAAACGCAAACCCCACACCCACCTCGGCGACGTGTGACTCCAGGGTGGCCGGGTCGATGTCGACCGGCACCCCCAGGGCCTCGAGCAAATCGAAGCTTCCTGAGGTGGAGGAAGCCTTCCGGTTGCCGTGCTTGCACACGATTGCGCCGGCACCGGCAGCCACGAACGCAGCCATCGTCGACACATTGAGAGCATGGGATCGCCGCGACGCCCCGCCACCCATGCCGACGATGTCGATGGCGTCGTGAGGAAGATTCAACGGACTCGAGACTTCGAGCATGGATTCCTGCATCCCCGACAGCTCGTCGGCGGTGGCACCCTTGATCTGCAGCCCCACGATGAAGGCGGCTATCTGCGAATCGGAGGCCTCACCGGCCAGGATGCACGCCATGACCGCTCGTGTGACGGCCGCATCGAGATCCATGCCGGTGGCCAGCCGGCCGAGGATGCCCGGCCACCCCCCAAACTCGCTGAGAGCGTGCATGTCAGACCCCTGACTCTGCCCGTAGGTCCTTGAGCAGTTCGGACACGGTGGCTTCGGACAGGACCGTGGATTCGTTGTAGTTGGGATGATCGACCCGGAGCTCCACCGGGCCGGACTCAAATGCCCTTGTCGCAGTGTCGCCGATCCGGAACCTCACGTAGTTGACCGACGGCGGCACATCCCGCGTGAGCATCTCAGCGTGGGCCTCCTCGATCTCAGCCTTGACCATCAGCGCATCTTCACCGGAGCCGATCCGGAGCCACAGGCAATCGAGAACGCCAATGAGCAGCGGCTTCCAGTGGCGCTGCTCCTCATCGGTGACCATCTCGATGAACATCGTTGCCGACAGCTCGCCCGCGGCCGGAATGAGAGGGTTGTAGGTGTCGAGTTCGGTCTGGATCGCCTCGTCGGTGAACAGCCTCTCCACTCGGGCCATTTCCTGGATCTGGAACCTGATCGTGTCCCGATTCTCGAATACGAAGGTGATGATCGGCCCGACGGACACTCGACGCAGCTTCTTGAGGGCGATGATGCCGGATCGATAGTCGGCTCGTTCGCGTTCGTATTCCCGCTGATCGGCGATGTCGTCGATGGTGAGTTTCGTGTTCACGATTTCTCCTCGGGTATTCCGTAGGCCCTGGCCAGAACCTGCAGCGGGTGGACCGGCGTGCGTCCGGTCTCCAGCACGATGCCACCATTGGCCAGGCTGCAGTCACCGGCCACGATCTCGCTGTCGGCGGAGTCGATGGCAGCGGCCATCTTCTTGGCCACCCCTCGGGCCCTGCCCACCCCGCCCTCCCCCC
>CAZDYO010000138.1:0-6381 GCA_964509555.1 uncultured Acidimicrobiales bacterium | reverse complement strand
GTCGTCGGGGGTTCTCACGAACTGGAGGACCTCTCTCGGCACTCCGGCCGCCCAGCACGACTCGGCCAGGATCTCGGCACACCGCGGTGTTTCGGGCGTGGGTTTGAGGATCACCGAGTTCCCGGCGGCCAGCGCGGCAAAGGTGCCCCCTGCCGGGATGGCCACCGGGAAGTTCCACGGAGGCACGATGACGACGACGCCAAGCGGGACGAACTCGGCACCGTCGACATGTTCGAGTTCGATTCCCCGGTCGGCATACCAGCGGGCGAAATCGATCGCTTCGGTGATCTCGGCATCGGACTCGGCGAATATCTTGTTGGCTTCGTGGGCCATCGCCACCAAGAATTCTCCTCGGCGAGAATCGATCTCCGACGCCGCCCTCCACAGGATCTCCCGACGCCTCTCGGCTCCGAGATCGATCCATGCTCGTTGGGCCGAACGCCCGGTCGCCATCGCCGAATCGATCAGGGTCCGGTCGGTGGTGACCCCGACCCGACAGGGTTCGGGCTTCTCCGTTCGTAGACCATCGAGCCATCGGCGAACTTCTGGTTGGGAAACATCGGTGGACGGATGATTGGTGAACCCGTTCCGGATGTCCACAACGAAGGGTCGTCGGCACGGGTCGGAACCGATCTCGTGTCGGGCAGCCACCGAGGCCCGAAACTGTCGGGCCTGGCTGTCGAACTCGGGACCGTCGGGATCGAGCCCGAACAGATGCCGCAGGAAGTTGTCGGGGGCGGTGTTTTCCTCGAGCCGGCGAATCAGATAGCTGATGGCGACGTCGAAGTTCTCCTCGGCGACGATCGGTGTGTAGAGAAGAAGATTGCCGGCCGAGTCGCGAACGGTGCGCGACTGGGCGGGCGCCATGCCCTGCAACATCTCGAATCCGACCCGATCCGACACACCGCGCCGGTCGGCGAGAAGCTTGGCCCATGCGATGTCGAACAAATTGTGGCTGGCGACGCCCACCCGGACCCCCCGCAGCCGTGATGGTTCCAACATCCAGTCGAGGCAGCGCTTGTAGTTGGCGTCGACCTCGGCCTTCGTTGAATAGGGGGCCTGTGTCCACCCGTGCATGGCGGCGTCGACGCGCTCCATGGCCAGGTTCGCCCCCTTCACCAGTCGGATTTTCACATCACCGACACCCCGCGAGTGGCGGGTGTTGGCCCACTCGACCAGGCGCACCATCGCCGGGAACGACTCGGGAATGTAGGCCTGGAGGACGATCCCGGCATCGAGACCGCGGAGATCCGGCTCGTCGAGCAGCTCGGTGAACGCCCTGATCGTGATCTCGAGATCGTGGTACTCCTCCATGTCGAGGTTGACGAACGTGGGCGGATCACTGGCAGCGGAATGGGTGTAGATGGGCCTCAGTCGTGCCTTCACATGGGCCAACGAATCGTCGAATGCCCACAGGTCGATCTGTGAGGTGATACCCGAGACCTTCACCGACACGTAGTCGATGTCGGGCTGGTCGACGAGCCCCAGGGTGGCCTCCAGCCGCCGGTCGGCTTCCCCCTCTCCCAACACCGCCTCACCGAGGAGGTTGACGTTGAGCCCGAATCGTTCGGCTCGCTGTCGGGCCAGGTGGGGATTCAGGCGCGACGGGTCGGCATCGATCACCATCCGGCCGACCAGCCGTCTCATGCGTCGTCGGGCGATCGGCATGACAATGCCGGGGATCAGGGTGGCCACGCGGGCGCCGATACCCAGCAGAACCCTGTCGATCCTGCCGAGGAATCCCGGCGACGAGCTGTCGGCCACCAGGGCGCGGAGTTGGGCGGCCGCCATTCGATTGTCGCGATGACGGGCCACACGATCGACGTAGGTCATCGTGAACTCGACGTCGGAACGGTTGGCCACCAGAGCGGCCATGCGGTCGGCCATGGTCCGTTCGGAACGGGTCTCGGCCTCGGCGGCGGTCCGCAACCACTCGCGGGCCAGTTCCACCGCCTGATCAGCGAGTTCGTCTCCAACGTTGTCCATGCTCCCATCCTCCTCCGGACAGGGCACCTCCGTCTTGTACGATCGGCGCACCAATGGTGCACGAGATCGACAATTCCGATGTGGTCGACGGTGAGGACCAATACCTCGCCCTGTTCGACTCGCTGGTCGACGTGATGTTCTGTTGCAAGGACCTCGATGGCAGATACACGCGGGTCAACCTGGCGTTCGTCCGCCGGTCGGGCAAACGATCCAAGCGTGAGGTCCTCGGCACGAGGGCCCCTGACCTGTTCCCGAAAGCGCTCGCCGCCCGCTACGAACAGCAGGACCAGCGGGTGGTCTCGACCGACTCACCCCTGAGGGACGCTCTCGAACTGATACGTCGCCCCGATGGGTCCACCGGCTGGTACCTGACCACCAAGTTGCCTCTCCACGGCCGCCACGAAAGGCAGGTTGTGGGTCTCGTCAGCGTGAGCCGTGATCTTCGGACCCCGACCGAGCGTGGCATCGCCCTCGAGTCTCTCGAGCAGGTCGTCGAGGAGGTCAAGTCGAGAATGGCGGAGAAGATCTCGGTCGACGAACTGGCGCGGGTGGCGGGTTGTTCGACCGCTCAACTGGAACGCCGAATGAAGAAAGTGTTCGGCCTCACCACATCTCAATACGTCACGCGGGTGAGGGTCGACGCGGCCACCAGACTCCTTCGCCGCACTGATCAGTCGGTCGCCGACATAGCTGCTGCGACCGGCTTCTACGACCAGTCCAGCTTCTCTCGCCACTTCTCCCGCCTCACCGCCGAGACCCCGATCCAGTTCCGTCTCAACTCCCGCCCGGAGCTCTGACAATGCAGCCGAATTCCCCCGGGAAGGCGTGACCGCCGCCACTACGTCTATAATCCGACACCGCAATGCCCGCGGCCAAGCGGTGCCGCTCACTACCGCCATTCCCATTGGAGGGGATCTACATATGAAGCCATCACGCAGACTCTTGGTGCTCATGAGCATCATGGCGTCTTTCACACTCATCGCCGCAGCCTGCGGCGACTCCGGCAGCACCAACACTGCCGAGCCGACGACCACGGCTGCTGCGGTCACGACCACGTCCGCCGCCGCGACTGCCACCACTACCACGGCCGCACCGGCTCCGGATCCGACCGCATCGCTTGACGATTCGCTCGGTCTGGTCACCGTCGGCGACGGTGAGGACATCCAGATCCGTTCGCTCGAAGCCATCACCGGCGACGTTGCGTTCCTGGGCATCCCCAACGAGCGTGGCACCGTTCTGGCCATCGCCGATTACGGCGACATCGCCGGCCACAAGGTCAACATGGGCACCGGTCTCGACGACCTCTGCTCGGCTGACGGTGGGCAGGCTGCCGCTCAGACCATCGTTGCCGATGAGCAGGTTGTCGGTGTGATCGGAACCTCGTGCTCCGGTGCCGCCACCGCCGCGGCCCCGCTGATCTCAGAGGCCGGCATGGTGATGATCTCCGGATCCAACACCTCCCCGGCTCTCACCTCTGATCTCCAGGGCAACGCCGGCGCCAACTGGGTTCCCGGTTACTACCGCACCGCTCACAACGACCTGTTCCAGGGCAAGGCTGCTGCCACGTTCGCCTTTGAGAACCTCGGCGTCACCACCGCGGCCGCCATCCACGACGGCGACCCCTACACAAATGGCCTCGCCACCGCGTTCAAGGACGCCTTCGAGGCGCTGGGTGGAACCATCACCGGCTTCACCGCCGTCAACAAGGGCGACACCGACATGGTGCCGGTTCTCACCGACATCGCCTCGGGGTCCCCGGAGCTGATCTTCTTCCCGATCTTCCAGCCCGAGGGCGATTTCATTGCTCAGCAGGTTGGTGGCGTGGCCGGCTTGGAAGATGTCATCCTGATGGCCGCTGATGGCCTTCTCAACGACAACTACCTGCCGATCGCCGAGACCAAGGACATGTACTTCTCCGGTCCCGACACCCGCTACGGCTCCAACACCAACGAGTCCACCGGCAAGTCGGCTCAGGACTTCCTCGACACCTACCAGAGTGAATACGGTGAAGCCCCCTCGGCTCCGTTCTGGGCCCACAGCTACGACGCCACCGTGTTGTTGCTTGACGCCATCAAGAACTCGTCCGTCGACGACAACGGCACCCTCACCATCTCGCGTGCAGGCGTCCGTGACTACCTCAACAACGTCAGCGGATTCTCGGGCCTCATCGGCTCGTTGAGCTGTGACGACTTCGGCGACTGTGGTTCGCAGAAGATCACCGTGATCCAGAACACCACCCCCGACGATGTTGCGGCATCGAAGGAGAACGTGGTCTTCGAGTTCGCTCCGGCGTAATCAACTTCGTGGTTCCGGCCCGGTGTCCGCTCAAGGTGGGCACCGGGCCGGGTTGCGAAGTCCCGAGTCTTCATTCACACACAGGTACGCAGGGGGAATAAATGACGACGATTGTCCGCGTGGGCGTGTCCCGTCGCGCCAGTTGGGTCGATCGGTTTCTGACAGGTCTGCGAGTGGTGTTGATCGCCCTCATCGTGGCCGGCCTGACAGCGTTCATCGCACAGCAGATCAACGCCGACAACCCATTCGCTCGAAGATTCAACCCTGATGCCACCGGTCTCAGTGCTGACCAGCTCAAGGGCTTGGTGGTGACCGGCATTGCCCAAGGTTCGATGTACGGCCTCATAGCTCTCGGCTACTCGATGGTCTACGGCGTTCTCGGTTTCATCAATTTCGCCCACGGCGAGGTCTTCATGCTCGGCGCCATGTCGGGCTTCGTCGCCTCCAACAAGCTCTCCCAAGCGGGTTACTGGGAAAGCAACTTCCTGGGCTCGTTCGTTTTGATCGTCATCATCGCGATCCTGGTCTCCACGGCCGCCGCTGTGATCATGGAGCGGGTGGCTTATCGCCCTCTGCGCGAGTCGCCACGACTCATTCCCCTCATCACCTCGATCGGCGTCTCGTTCTTCATACAGAACGCCGTTCTGGGTCTGCTCGGACCCAACAGCCACTCATATCCCCAGCTCCCCAAGTGGTTGTCGAAGAATCGTTCGATTCTCTCCTTCGACATTGCCGGCACCAAGATCCTGGTCATGGTTGTGGCAGCCGTCTCAATGGCCGTTCTCTGGTATGTGGTGGAGCGCACCAAGACCGGCAAGGCCATGAGAGCCGTGGCCGAAGACAAGGAAATCGCCGCTTTGATGGGCATCAACGTCGACCGAACGATCGTGCTCACGTTCGCCATCGGCGGTGCCATGGCCGGTATTGGTGGGATCCTCTGGGGGCTCAGCTTCCGGAGTGTCACCCACCTCACCGGTTTCCTGCCGGGCATCAAGGCGTTCACCGCCGCCGTCGTCGGTGGTGTCGGCAACCTCGGTGGTTCGATGGCCGGTGGTGTCTCGCTAGGGGCCGCCGAGTCACTGGGGCCGCAATTGATTCTCGATCCGTTGGGAGTCAAGGGGGTCACCCAGTTGAGAGACGCAGTGGCATTCACCGCTCTCGTCACGGTTCTGCTGTTCAAGCCGTCCGGGCTGTTCGGTGAGCGCCTCTCAGAGGAGGACCGGGCATGACCGACACCACAGTCACTCCCGAGTTCGCCCCGGCCCGCCCGATACTCGACCAGGACTGGCGGCGAGTCGCCAAGATCGGATCGGTCACCGCCATTGCGATGGTGTTCATCGCGTTGATCGGCATGATCGTGCAGCTCGACACCCGACTGATCATCCGCCGATACATGAGCCTCGGCTATCTGATGGTCATCTGGATTCCGATCGTCGCCGGATACGTGGTCTCCAAGGAGGCCGTGCTCGAGGGCATGGTTTCCCATCGCAAGGGCGTGCGCGACATTCTCGCCGGCGCACTCACCGGTCTCATCGGCGGAGCCGGATTGTCATTGCTGGCGGTGTTGATCGACAACTTCGACATTCGTGACCCGTTCATCAACTGGAGTCCCCAGCTTCTCGAGCAACTCAATTTCGGCAAGGGTGTCGGCTTCGGAGTTGTCATATGGCTGGTCATCGGCGCCGGACTCGGACTGTTCGGGTCGCTGTCGGTGGTTCTGCCGTCCTTCGCCGCGAAGGCCCTCAACACCGGGATGCTCACGGTCATCACCGTGTCGATCCTCGAGGGCGCCATCAGCGACCTGCTCGAGGGGTTCAGGCTCACGTTCTTGTCGGATGCGGTCTACGCCAAACGGGGCGGGCTCACCCTCACCTCCTCGATTGTTCTGGGTCTGGTTGTGGCCGCCATCTCGCTGGTGTTCACGTTCCTGTCCCGTCAGGGGTTGAACCCCCGCGTCAAGTACGACGCGCTCGAGGCGCCCACCCGACACAATCTCAACATCGGAATGTCGATCGTCGCCGTGGCGCTGCTGCTGTTCCTGCCCCAGATTCTCGGCAAGATCATGAATGAGCTACTGGCCAACGTTGGCCTGTTCGTACT
>CAZDYO010000137.1:0-6387 GCA_964509555.1 uncultured Acidimicrobiales bacterium | reverse complement strand
TGGGGGAACTCGAAGACTCGGTGCAGTTCCGTGTGCCCCCCGCCCCCCCTCTTCCGGTCTGCGCGGGTGGTCGCAGACCGCGAAGCCAACGGACTCGTGGACATGATCATCAGTGGCAGCCAACTGGATCGGTTGTCGCCGACCGCCCCGGGGCCGCAGAGCGGTCACGCACGGCACGTGATCGCCTCCGGGGTGTTCGACTCGCCGTTGGAGCTGGAGGTGCTCGACGGGATCCTGGCCGCCAGACCCAAGGCGGTGATGCGGGTCAAGGGCCATGTGATGGTTGCCGGCGAACCCGAGAAGTTGGTGCGGGTGCAGGTTGTGGGGCGACGCGTCGAGACCACGGTTGTGAACGCCCCTCCCCACGGCATCCGGCCCGTCATGGTGGCCGTGGCAACCGATGAGGTGTCCTCGAAGGACCTGCACGACTGGCTTGAGGCCGGTGCGGCATCCGGAACTCACGCGTGATGCGACGAAAGGCGGAATCCTGAACCGGCCGAATTGTGGTGGCTGCCATCTGACACCGCTCACGAACTGGAAAGACCCGGGCCCAGCCTGACACGATGTGCCGGTGGGCCGGTCGACGACCGGACAGGCGACGCGGTCCCCACACGCTCGGAGGGGCACGTGTACATCGACTACGACGAAAACCAGCAGGCGCTCAGAGCCGAAGTGCGCGCCTACTACGACAGGTTGCTCACGCCCAAGATACGAGCGGCACTGAAGGCCGAAGCCGGCACCGGGCCGGTGCATCGGGAGATCGTCGGACGGATGGGCCGCGACGGGTGGCTCACAATCGGTTGGCCGGAGGAACACGGCGGTCGCGGGTACACGGCGGTCGAGCAGTTCATCATGTTCGACGAGTCGATTGCGTGCGGTGCGCCGATTCCGATGCTCACCATCAACACTGTCGGGCCGACGCTCATGCAGTACGGCACACCCGAACAAAAGGAATTCTTCCTGCCGCGAATCTCGCGGGGTGAAATCACTTTCTGCATCGGCTACTCCGAACCCGACGCCGGCACCGACCTGGCGTCGCTCACCACCAGGGCCGTGCGCGATGGCGACGAATACGTGATCAACGGACAGAAGACATGGACCTCTCTGGCCGGCGACGCCGACTACATCTGGTTGGCGGCCCGCACCGACCCCGACGTCAAGAAGCACAAGGGCATCTCGCTGTTCTGCATACCGATGGACACCCCCGGTTTGTCGGTCGAACCGTTGAGCCTCTTGTCGAGCCACGACATCAACCACACGTTTTTCGACGACTGCCGGGTGCCCGCATCCACCCTGGTCGGCGAGGAGAACGGCGGCTGGGGTCTGATCACCAGTCAACTCAACCGGGAACGGGTCACCATCTGCTCATCGGGCATGGTGTCGAGGGCCCTGGAAGAAACCATCGAATGGGCACGCAACAACGAGGCCGACAATGGCATGAGGGTGATCGACCAGCCATGGGTGCAGCGCAACCTCGCCGAGGTCACCGCGGGGCTCGAATTCCTGCGACTCGCCAATTGGAAGGTGGCCTCGACCGTAGCCACAAAGATCGACGGCCATGAGCCCGATTTCGATGTCATCAAGGGATTCATCGCCGACTCGTCGAGCGTGAAGGTCTACGGCACCGAGTTTTTCACACGGGCCTACCGACGGCTCATGGAGGTGTACGGCCCTGAAGCCGCGATCGTCGAGGGCAGTCTCGGCTGGGTGTCGCGGCTCGAGATGCAATACCGATCCACGGTGATTCTCACCTTCGGCGGGGGAACCAACGAGATGCAGCGCGACCTCATCTCACAATTCGGGCTCGGGTATCCCCGGGCGGATCGCTGAGGAAGCTGCCATGGATTTCGATCTCACCGAAGAGCAACAGGCGATCCACGATCTCACCGATCAGATTCTTGCCGACAAGTCCACCCACGCCCGCTTGAAGGACCTCTCGGCGGCCGGCGACCTGGTCGATCGTGAGTCCTGGCGGGCTCTCGCCGACGCCGGCGTGATCGGCTGCTGCATCCCGGAGTCCCAAGGTGGCGCAGGGCTCGGATTCATGGCCGTGGCCAAGGCAGTGGAGGTCGCGGCGCGTCACGCGTCGCCGGTGCCGCTCGTGTCAACCGTGGTGTCGGGGGCCATGCCGATAGTCGAGTTCGGCACGCCTCAGCAACAATCCCGGTGGCTTCCGCCGATTGCGTCGGGCGATGTCCTGGCTGCAGCTGCAATACATGAGACCCGCATCGCCCCGACCCGCCCCGCAACCGATGCCGAGCCGACCAGCGGCGGATGGAGCATCACCGGAGTGAAGACGATGGTCGAAGGTGGCCTCGATGCCGGGCTCTTCCTGGTGTCGGCCAATCTTCCCGACGGTGGGGTCGGAGTGTTTCTCGTTGCCGGCGACATCGCAGGAGTCTCGATCGAGCCCGTGGAGGTCACCACCGGCCGTTCGCAGGCGCGGGTGTCCCTCGATTCGGTGGAGGTGGGCAACGACGCTCTGCTCGGCATGGGAAAGATCGACGGGACGGCAATCATCGAATGGATGCTTCAGCGCATCACCGTGGCGACGTGCATGCAGATGGCGGGTGCGGCTCGGGCCGCCATCGAGCTCGCAGCCGACTACACCAAGGAACGTTTCCAGTTTGATCGGGCCATCGCCACCTTTCAGGCGGTGAGCAACCGGGCCGGCGACACCTACATCGACACCGAGGCGATACGACTCACCGCATACCAGGCCGCGTGGCGCATCGATCAGGGGCTCGAAGCCTCCGACCAGATCCACATAGCCAAATGGTGGGCCGCTGAAGCCGGGTTCCGAGTGGTCCACGGTGCGGTCCACGTTCACGGTGGGGTCGGGGTCGACCGTGACTATCCCCTTCACCGGCATTTCCTGTTGGCCCGCCAACTCGAACTGGCACTCGGCACGGGCGAGGAGCACCTGGCGGCGCTCGGCCGGCGAATTGCCGCCGGCTGAATCAAGGAATCTTTGAAACACGGGAACCGGGGCGGGTACCGCTGCGTCTGAAGTTGTGTGTCATCGTGTGGATGGCCGCGAGAGGAGCGACTGGGCATGGCGAAGCATCTTGGTGCGAAACGGTTCTTGGTGGTGCTCACTGCATTGGCTCTGGTGGCCACGGCCTGCTCGGGCAGCGGCGACGGGGCAGCTCCGTCAACCACGACGTCACGGCCTGTCGGCTCCGGCGGGGTGGTAACCGGGACGCGAAACGCCGGAGCGGCCGGCAACTTGTCGGTGAGCCTCAGCCAGGGGCAGGCCTTCTCTGATGTGGCTGCCGTGGTTCCCGTCGTCGATGGTGCGCCCCTCGACGCGGCGGCCATCGCCTCGGTGATCGACCGTCTCCCCACGTGGATTCCCAACGAAGCCGACCTTTCGCCGTTCAACCGCCCCGCCGAATCGCTGCCTCGTCCGAGGGTCGGCAACACGGTCGAAGTGGCCTTCCCGGCCCCGGCCAACGTGCCTCCGCCCAGCGTCGACACCGGCCCGCTCGAAGTGCTGCGATTCCAGCCCGATGGCGAGGTCGGTATCGCTCCGTTCGTGAGCGTCACGTTCAATCAGCCGATGGTTCCGTTGGGCACGGTCGACAAGGTCGACTCCTCCGCGGTTCCGGTCAAGCTCACTCCGCAGCCACCCGGGCGTTGGCAGTGGATCGGCACCCGCACCCTGCGCTTCGAACACGATCCGCAGATCTTCGATCGTCTTCCCATGGCCACCCACTACACGGTCGAGATCCCGGCCGGCACCACCTCTCTGACGGGTGGATCTCTGGCTGATGCGGTGTCGTGGTCGTTCACCACTCCTGCGCCGAGTGTTCAGTGGTTGAGCCCGCAGGAAACGAACCTGCCGCTCGAGCCGGTGTTCATCGCCACGTTTGATCAGCGTGTCGATCCGGCGGCCGCCCTCGACGTGATTTCGCTGAGCGCCGACGGCAAGGACCGTGCGATCAGGCTGGCCACCGACGACGAGATCAAAGCCGACGACGTGGTGGCCCCGCGTGCGGCGCAGGCCATCGACGGCACCTGGGTGGCATTCCGGGCGGTCGACGCCTTCAAGCCCGATCAGCAAATCCGCATCACGGTCGGGCCGCGGGTGCCATCCGCGGAGGGCCCCGACACCAACGATTCCTCCCAGGAGTTTCAGGCCGCCACCTACGCCCCGTTGAAGGTGGTTGACCAGTCGTGCACCGGTCAACAGCCTTGTGATCCGGGTTGGGGAATGTCGGTCAACTTCAACAACCAACTCGATCCCGCCTCACTCGATCCGGCTGACATCACCATCGACCCGGCCATTCCGGGAGCATCCGTATCGGTGCAGTGGTCGCAGCTTTCCATTCAGGGAGACACCGCCGGCGACACCACCTACCGCATCACCATCCCGGCAACACTCGCCGACACCTTCGGCCAGACCCTCGGCAAAGACACCCCGATCGAGTTTCTGATCAGGCCGGCCAGGCCTCTCATCCAGCAAGTTGAGCAACTGCTGGTCACCCTCGACCCGTTGGCCGACACCCAGACATTCCCGGTGGTGGTTCGCAAACATCCCGAGCTGCGGGTGCGGGTCTACGACGTCAACCCGACCGACTGGCAGACATTCGAGGACCAGTTCAACCGTCGCTGGGAAGGCGACGGTCGCCTGGCCGAGCCATCGTTCCCACTCCTCTACGACGAGGTGGTGCCCACCGGCGCCGACGACGAGGCCCGTCACGAGGTGCGTATCGATCTGGCGCCGGTGTTGAACGGCGGGCACGGCCAGGTATTGGTGAGGGTTGAGGGCACCGGCCGTTTCGCCTCTCTCACCCAGAACGACCAGGATTTCTGGGACAACATGCCGGTCGAGGCGTGGGTGCAGGACACCGACATCGGGCTCGACATGTTCTCCGACTCAGACAGCGCAGTGGCCTGGACCACCGATCTACGGACCGGCGCACCGCTTCCCGGAGTCGAGATCGATCCGCTCGGAACCTTCACCCCGGTCACAACCGATACCGACGGTCTGGCCACGTTCCCGCTGGGCGACCAGCCGATCCGGCCGCTCGTGGCTCGCACCGCCGACGACGTGGCCATCAACCCAACATGGACCCAGCGCTACGACAACGGCGATCAGACCATCTTCTATGTGGTCGACGATCGGGGCATCTACCGGCCCGGTGAGACGGTGAGTGTGAAGGGATGGGTCCGGTCGCTGGCCCTCACCGATCGACTGAATCTGGATCTCCCCGGTGCCGGTGAGCACATCCGGTGGGTGGTCTACGATCCGTTCGGCATCGACATCGGATCCGGAAACCTCACGCTCGATGCCTCCGGCGGGTTCGATCTGTCGTTCGACGTACCTGAGGGTGCAAACCTCGGCGATGCCTACATCGAGTTCACGCGTGATGCAGGCACCGGCTTCGCAAGCTTCAGCCACCGGCTGCAAATCCAGGAGTTCCGACGCCCGGAATTCGAGGTGGCCGCCCGTACCGAGTCGCCGGGGCCCTACTACGTCGACCAGCCGGCCACGGTGGCGGTCGATGCCAACTACTTCTCGGGCGGGCCGCTTCCCGGCGCGCCGGTCGAGTGGCGAGTAACCACGCAGTCCACCACCTACTCGCCGCCAAACCGTGGCGATTTCACCTTCGGGGTCTGGACACCCTGGTGGATCCTCGACACGGTCGATTACGGCTACGGCGCCCCGGGCTACGAGGGCGGATTCGGGCCCGGCTTCGACTATCCGGGATTCCCGCAGCCCGATCCTGCGTCGGTCGAGACCTTCTCCGGCACCACCGATTCGTCCGGTTCCCACTACCTGCAGATGGATTTCGCCGGTGATGGCGACGGCCTGCCCACCTCGGTCACCGCCGAGGCCAGCGTCACCGATGTCAACCGTCAGGTCTGGACCGATTCCACCGACGTGCTGGTTCATCCTGCCGAGCTCTATGTGGGCCTTCGCTCTGCCCGGACCTTCGTGAAGGTCGGCGATCCGCTCGACATCGAGTTCATTGTCACCGATGTAGACGGCAACGCCGTGGCCGGTCGTGGCCTCACCCTGACCGCCGAACGGCTCGTCGGCCAGTTCGTCGACGGTGAGTGGACCGATGTCGCCGTCGAGTCGCAGACCTGCGACACGGCCAGTTCCACTGATCCGGTCACTTGCACGTTCACCATGGCCAACGGCGGCGAGTGGCGCATCACCGCCGATGTGGTCGACGATGCCGGGCGCTCCAGTCGCACGGAAATGACCCGCTGGGTGACCGGTGGCGACAGTGTCCCGAGTCGGTCGGTCGATCTCCAGAGCGTCACTCTCGTTCCTGATCAGCCCACCTACGCAGTTGGCGATACGGCCCGAATCCTTGTGCAGCCGCCCTTCGGTGCGGCCACCTCGCTGGTCACCTGGGGCACCGCCGGCCC
>CAZDYO010000136.1:0-6403 GCA_964509555.1 uncultured Acidimicrobiales bacterium | reverse complement strand
GGTGCTGCGGACATCCAGGAGTGTTGCCCCGTGCCTGCCCGATTGGTTGCCACAGGGTTCCGCGCTGCTCGGACCCAACCCGGTCGAACCGGTGATGTTCGTCGAGAATGGCTTGAACTTCGAAGCCCACCCACTCACCGGACAAAAGACCGGTCACTTCCTCGATCAGCGAGACAATCGGAGGATGGTACGCGATCTTTCGTCGGGGAAACGCGTGCTCGATGTGTTCAGTTGCACCGGCGGGTTCAGCGTCCACGCCGCCGCCGGAGGAGCACGCGAAGTGTGCAGCGTCGACCTGTCCCGCAACGCCGTTGATGCCGCCCGACGAAACATGGACCACAACCGGGACGTCCCCGGGGTTGCCGCGTGCCGACACGTCACCGTCACCGGCGACGCCTTCGAGGTGATGGCGGCGATGGCCGACAGGGGCGAGAGGTATGGGATCGTCATAGTCGATCCGCCGTCCTTCGCTCAACGACAGTCGAGTGTGCCCGGGGCCCTCAATGCCTACCGAAGGCTCACCGGACTGGCCCTCGACCTGATCGAGGACGGAGGCACCCTCGTCCAAGCCTCGTGCTCGAGTCGCGTGGCCGAAGAGGACTTCCACGACCAGATCAGATCCGTGGCCCGGGCGAAGGGAGTCCGTCTCGACGAACGGGCCCGCACCACTCATTGTCGGGATCATCCCATCGGTTTCGCCCACGGCGCGTACTTGAAGGCACTGTTCGCCGATGTCCACCTCGATCAATGAACCGGTCGAAGCGCCCACCACACGACATTGCACTAATTTCGTACCGGTGAACCCGATCGTCGAGGCCCGCAACTCGCCCACCCACGGCACCGGCGTCTTCGCAGTCGAGCCCATAGAAGAAGGCGCCTTCATCGGCACCTACCAGGGAAGCCCGACGGCAGTCGACGGAACCCACGTGTTGTGGATCGACGACGGCGAGGGGTTCAAGGGGGTCGACGGCACCGGCGTTCTCCGATATCTCAATCACAGTCGCACACCGAACACATGGTTCGACGGCCGAGACCTGTACGCCCTGCGCGACATCGACGAGGGGGAGGAACTGCTGTTCGACTACGGCGAACACTGGGCTGACGTGCCCTGACCAGCACGTCGAAGGGTCAGGTGAACGGCGACATCAGATGGGAGACGGGGCCGGCCTTCGTGCCCGACAGGTTCCACTCTGCACTCTCGGCGATGCTCACCGACACGAACCTCTTGGCCTCCCGGACAGCATCCACCGATGTGAGTCCGCGGGCCAGTGCCGCAGTGGTCGCGGCCGCGAAAGTGCAGCCCGAACCCCTCACATTCGGGGTGTCGCGCCGCGGCGAGCGAACCATCGTGGTTGATCCGTCCGAACCCACCATTACATCGACGGCCTCACTGCCCGGTAGCGCCCCGGCGGTGACAACCACCAGCTCGGCCCCGAGGGAGGCCAGGTCACCGGCCGCCGCCAGGATGTTCTCGAGCGAATGCAGGTCACGGCCGACCAGAATGGAAGCCTCGGCAAGGTTGGGGGTGATCACCCGGGCCCTCGGAAACAACTCACGTCGGTAGGCGGACTCGACCTCGTCGGACACGAACCGGTTGCCCCGTCCGTCGACCATCACCGGGTCCACCACCGGAGCCGGCAGAGTTCCGTCGGCGACCCGACGGGCAACATCGGCGATCACCTCGGCGGAGCCAAGCAGCCCGGTTTTGACAGCTTCCGGGTGAATCTCGGAGACAATGGCGTCGAGTTGGCGTCCGACAAAGTCCGCATCGACCCGCTCGACCGCGTCGACGGAGTCGAAATGTTGGACCGTGAGCGCGGTGATCGCCTGCACGCCGTGGACCCCGAATGCAGCAAAGGTGGTGACATCGGCGATGGCACCGGCACCGCCAAGCGGGTCGTGTGCAGAAATGGCGAGCGCGGTCGGAGGCGTCATCGCATGATCCTGCCACAATGTGGTCATCGAAAACGACGACCGTGAGTACACCAGAGGAAGATTGTTGGTGGCCGCACCGGCGCTGCGCGACCCCAACTTCGATCGCTCTGTCATCTTCATGCTCGAACACGGCCCGGAAGGGGCCTTGGGCGTCGTCATCAACCGTCCGAGTGAGCTGCCGGTGGCTGGCACCATCGACGACTGGGCTGCGTTCGCCGCCGTCCCCACGAACGTCTTCATCGGCGGACCGGTGTCGCCCTCATCGGTCATCGCACTGGCGACCGCCGATCCCGGCTCCCCAACCGCCCACTGGACACCTGTATTCGCCGATATCGGCACCATCGACCTCGAGGGCGAGCCGTCTCAGATCCCCGGGTTGAGATCGGTGCGCTTGTTCGCGGGCTATGCCGGCTGGCAGTCGGGGCAGCTCGAGGGCGAACTGTCCACCGGTTCGTGGATGGTGGTCGAAGCCGTCAGCGAGGATCTTCTCGACCCGGAGCCGAAGTCATTGTGGTGGCGTGTCCTGGGACGCCAGTCCGGCCCGATCAGCCGACTCGCGAACTACCCGGAGGATCCCTGGGTCAACTGACCGTCGATCGTCCACCAGTGCGGTCAACCGGCAAAATCCCACACGTGGTCAAATCCCTCGAAGATGAGGTCTGCGACCCACGAGGCCGCTGTTCGGTTGAGATGCACCCCATCGTTGACGCGCGCAGGCGTGATGTCGCCATCCGGTGAGGCGACCCGGGTCGAGAACCCGCTATCGCCGCCGAACATCTCCCAAATGTCGACCGCGGTGACGAACTCGCGGGCGTCGATCACGGCGGCGGCGAGCTCGTTCATACGGGCCACGGCCGCGTTGAGATCGGCATCCCTCATGGGCGGCTGCGTAACCCAGAAAACCTGTCGGCCGGGGGCTCTCAGCAAGTCGAGAGTGACCTCGAGGCGGCGGCTCCACTCTGCTTCCCACTCGGGGGTGTCGCGCACGATCCGGTTGCCGTCGACATCGGCCATGTCCTGATGGTCGTTCGCCCCCATGAAGAGCACCACCGCCTCCGGATCGGACTTGTCGAGAATGGCGACAAGTTCGGCCGGCCAATTGAAATAGTCGGGCCGGGCCAACCCGGTGGAAATGTGGAACTCCACATCGACCCGGAGGTCTCGCGGTCCGCCCTCGGTGGAGACGGCCTGCGACAGGAACTCCATCTGACTGTCGCCGGCGAGGAATACCCGCAGAGGGTCGTCGGCAGTGACGGAGCGAATGGGATACGGCGAGGTGGTGGTGGTCGATGAGATGGTGGTGCTGGTCGTTTCGGACGGCACCGCTGCAGCAGTGGTCACGGTGGTCGGGGGCGCGACCGTGGTGGACACCACCGCGTCGATCGTGTCTATTTGTCTGCCGGCGCTCTTTCCGGTGCCGCGTATGTCGATCACAAGGTCGTACGGCCGATTGAGTGAGAGGAAGTTCGCCAACCGGTCCACGCCGCGAGCGACCGACAACTGGCGATCGCGCCAGGTCCCCAACGGCTGCCGCTCGGCGATCTCGACCAGCTTGGCTGTGGTGAGGAGCGCGGCCAGTGCGAGCGAGGCGAGGGCAGCCGCGACCACCTGCCAGGTGCCGGCCGTGCGTTCGCTCAGGTCCTTCTCGCGCGCCTCTCGGAACTGCTCATCGGTCCACGCGTCGGTGGAGATCTTGCGCTTCGTGGCTCGTTCGAGACTCTCGCTGTATCTCATGTCAGAACTGGAAGTAGATGAAGTCGGATATGCCTTCGGGACCGAGTGCCGCCACCAGCATTACCCAGACGGAGAAACCCAGCGCCACCGCGTACGGAGGAACGGTCGAGAACATCGCCGACCACTGGCGGGCCAACATCGGCGGTACGAACTGGACCGCCAGCGACCCCAGGATCACCACCGCGACCAGGGGGTTGAGCAACTCCGGCGCGGTGGTCCAACCCTGGAATATCCCGGTGAACACGTCCCAGGCCCGGCCCAGCGAATCCGCGTTGAAGATGATCCAGCCCACGGCAACGAAATGGAACGTGACCAGGCGGCCGATCCAACGCCGTCTGACCTCGACGGGAGTGAACGGAACCGGCGAGGTCGGGTCGTCGCGCCAGACCTCCACCGCGGCCCCCGAGTGGAGAAGGGCCAACTCGCGGATGCGAATATCGGCCGGCGTGAGCGGTCGATCGGCTTCGCCTCTTGAATCGGCCAGAAGCCTTTCGGTGGCCAGGCCGACACCGTGCCATATTCCCCATACCACGAATGTCCCACCTGCTCCGTGCCACAATCCGCCCAGTGCCATGGTGATCAGCAGGTTGCGGTGGGTCTGCCATCGGCCGCTTCGATTGCCTCCGAGAGGGAAGTAGAGGTAGTCGCGCAGCCAGCGCGAAAGGGTCATGTGCCAGCGGCGCCAGAAGTCCTGTATTGAGACCGCGGCATAGGGCCGGTCGAAGTTCTGGGGGAATCTGAAACCGAGCAACAGTGCCAAGCCGATCGCCATGTCCGTGTAGCCGCTGAAATCGGCGTAGAGCTGAATGGCGTAGCCGTAGACGCCGGCCAGCATGTCGGCGCCCCCGTACTGACCCGGAGTGCCGAAGGTGTCGCTCACGATCGCCCGCCCGAGGAAATCGGCGATCACCACCTTCTTGAACAAGCCCCGGCTGATCAGCTGGACGGCTCGACCGGCCTCAACCTGGTTGGGCACGCGCTGGGCCTTGAGCTCTGGGAGGAACTCGGTGGCCCGGACGATGGGGCCGGCCACCAGCTGGGGGAAGAACGACAGGTAGACGGCGAAGTCGAGGAGTCGGGCCGGGGCGGAGTCGCGACGGTACACATCGACCACGTAGCTGATGGCCTGAAAGGTGTAGAACGAGATTCCGATGGGCAGAACGATGTCGAGAGCCGGGCTCGATACGCCGAACGCCGACTCGAGAGAATCAGTGAAGAACCCGTAATACTTGAAGAACCCGAGTACGGCGATATCGGCACCCACGGCCACGGCCACCAGGGCCCGGCGAGCCCGGTCGTCACGGGTGCGGTGGATCGCCACCGCCGCCACCTCGTTGGCGAATGTCATTCCGGCCAACAATGCCAGGAAACGCCAATCCCAGTAGCCGTAGAACACGTAGGACGCGGCCAGAATCATCAGTTTCCACGCGGTGAATCGGTCGCGCAGGAACCAACTCAGAGGCAACACCATGGCGAAAAACACCGCGAAGGTGAAGGTGGGGAAAAGCACTGGATGGGGACCTCCGACGCCCGTGCTGGGACACTACCCGCGCGGCACCTGAAGACCGGGGAGCCGTGTGTCACTCAGTGGCATCGCCAAGTGGTGTCGGGGCACCGTGACGGCCTGCGCCGCCGGCGAATCTGGTCGCCCCTTCAAGGGTCTCCCCCGACTCAATGGTTGCGATTCCGAGTTTGTACTCAAGGTTGAGCGCGTCGGCCGTTTCCAGGCCCCATTGCTCCTTGCTGGATCGCAGATCCGAACGCATGCAGATCTGCGGTAGCGATGCCAGTTGGTTGGCCAGATCGATGGCGTCGGTGAGGGCGTGACCCGGCTCGGACAGGCGGTTGGCTAGTCCGATGTCGACCGCCTCACGGCCCCCGACCCCGCGCCCGGTGAGGATCATGTCGGCGGCCCGGGAGGCCCCGATCAATCGGGGCAACCTGATGGTGCCACCATCCACGAGCGGGACTCCCCAGCGTCTGCAGAACACGCCCATCACTGCATCTGACGCCACCACCCGAAGGTCGCACCACAATGCCAATTCGAGCCCTCCGGCCACGGCGAACCCCTCGATCGCCGCGATCACCGGCTTGTCGAGAACCATCCGGGTGGGGCCCATGGGTCCAGGGCCATCCGGGGTGACCCTGTTGCCGGTTCCATCCGAAATCGCCTTGAGGTCGGCCCCGGCGCAGAAGGTGCCGTTCGCCCCGGAAAGAACGGCCACGTTGTGGCGATCGTCGCGGTCGAAGGCCTCAAATGCTTCCAGCAGTGCGGTGGCGGCATCCCGATCGACAGCGTTGCGGCGCTCGGGCCGATCGATGGTCACCAGCAGAATCCGACCCTCTGATTCCAACCTCACGCTCACGGCATCACCTCAGTGCAGGAGCAACTTCGTTGATGAAAAGGTCCATGGTGTCGAGCCGCTGAGCGAGTGGTCCCATCGTGAAATCAGGGACGATGAACTCGTGAACCCCGACGTCCCGGTAGCGGCCCATGGTGTCGATCACCTCGGCCGGGGTTCCGATCACCGTCGGACGCCCGAGGTCCATCTCGCGCACCGACTTCAACTTGGCTTCGTCTTTCGCAATGAACATGAGTGCGACAGCCGAGCGTTGAATCTCCGCCGGGTCGCGTCCGACGTCGCTGCAATGCTGGTCGATCACCGAGTTCTTGTGGGCCAGCACATCGGGTGTTCCCCAAACGTTCCATTCGTCTGCGAACCGGGCCGTGATT
>CAZDYO010000135.1:0-6423 GCA_964509555.1 uncultured Acidimicrobiales bacterium | reverse complement strand
GCGGCAACGCTGGCTCGCGCCCGGCGACGGCGCAGCCTGCCCGTATGTCGCCGTCGCACATCCACCAGCTCGGCCAGATCCGAACGCCAGGCATCGTCGGCCTCGGCTAGATCAGCCCAGAACGCGTCGAGGCTGACACCACCAGCGACCAACACCTGCTCAACATCCCTGGCGGCCAGAGCGGTCCGAACCGCTCTGGTGATCTCGTCGACTCCCGCCGACGAACGGGCATCCACGAGGCGGCGCAGCTCGCGTTGCGCCCGCCTTGAACGCCACCGGCCTATTCGGCTCGTTGAGTCGTCGATGCGGGAAAGCAACTCGGCAAGCCGTTGATGGTCGGTGTCGGAACGCAATACTCCGGGAGTATCGGCGGTCAGCATCGCCAACGAATCACGGTGACGGAGCCCCTCGTCGATCACCAGTTCTCTTTCGAGCGCCGAACGGATGAGCCGAAGGATTTCGTCGCGACGTTCCCGCGACCTGGACTCACGGGCCTCGGCTTCAGCGACCAGACGATCGGAGGGGGCCTGAAGCCGGCCGGCGGACAGTCGTTCGGCCACCTCGAGACGATGCTCGGCGCGACCGAATCTCACGTGGGGCGGCGCCGGATACCGGCCGAGGACCTCCGAAACGCTCTCGGCCGCATGGTCGGATTGTGTGGCGATGAGAACGGCCTCGCCACGAGAAATCGCGTCGATCGCCGCGGCCACCACCAAGTGTGTCTTGCCGGTTCCCGGCGGCCCGGACACCACGCTGACCTCAGCACGACGGGATTGGGCGATCGCAGCACGTTGGCGGGCATTGGTCGGCAGTGTCGTCTGTAGTTCCGAATCGCTCTCGTCGAGCTCGGCATTTATCGGATTCTTGCCGTACAAGCGGGCGAATGCGGTTCCATCGGACACTTCGCCAATCCATCGTTTCAGGCTGGCGGAGATGGTCGTCGGGGCGTCAGGTGCAACCGCGAAGACGGCGGTTCCGGGACCGAGATACAACACGTCGGGTTCGTGGCGCGACCTGTCCTTGACCTGCCGGGCCAGTGAGAGTGGGTTCCTGTCGACACCGATCAGTTCGGGATGGGACAGACCCAATCGGACGCACAGCTTCTCGACAAGGGCGGTACCGACCCCTCGTGAGGCCACTTTGTCGAGTTCGTCCTCGGTCATCACCTCGGCGAACATCGGGTGGACCTCGATGTCGGACATCCACTCGGGCTGCACCGTGTTGAGCCCGGCAGCAGGATGGATTCGAACACGCCGCGAGATCACCGGCAAGAAGATCGGGACCAGTGAAGCCCCCTCGCGATGGCGGCCGACCAGCCACATGGCGCCGGCACGCAGCGAGTCCTGTTGAGGATCGAGCGCGTCAAGTGATGCCAACCGCTCCAGCCCCTCCACACGCATCTGCTGCGGATACGTGTAGGGGTCGAAGCCGGGTACCGAATCATCCAATGCGAAGGCCATTCCATCGGCGAACCTCTCGGCCGACCCGCGCTCGTACCATCCACGCGGCGGTGGATGCCGATGGGAGTCGTCGATCAGAGGGTGCTTGCCGAGCCAGACGTAATCGCGAGGCGAAGAAACGGCTTCAAGCGATGCTGACACCACCGCCCGTCGACTCGGGGCAAGTCCTGCGAGATAGCGCAGGATGGCCTCAGGTGATGACACGGGGCGAGAGTAGCTCACCGGTTACGGGTGTCAGCGACCATGACACCGACCGATCCCGCCGCTAGCACGATGCCATGATCGGTTGCCCCGCTCAGGCAAGAGTTGTGTAGAGGCGTGCCATGAAAGCCGCCATTTGCTCGCGGCTCACCGGATTCTTGGGCGAGTACGTGTCCGGTCCGGTTCCTTTCGTTATCCCGAGTTGGCGGATGCATGCCACATCGTCGAAAGCGAACGAGTTCCTCGAGACGTCGACGAATGGCGTTGACGATGAGGAACACCGGTTTCCGGAGACTGTCTTGTAGAACCGGGCCATGAACGCTGCCATCTGCTCGCGGCTCACCGGATTCTTCGGCGAGTACGCATCTGGACGGGTGCCTGTCGTCACTCCGAGGCCGTAGATACATGCGATGTCGGTCCTGGCGAACGAGTTCGACACATCAGTGAACGGAGTGGATGCGATTGGGCAATCGGTTCCGGTCGTCGCCAGGTAGAGGCGCGACAGGAACGCTGCCATCTGCTCGCGGGTCACACTCTGTTCTGGCGAGTAGTAGTACGCGCTCGTCCCTCTGGTGATGCCGAGCTGACGAATGCACGAAATGCTCGTCGAAGCGAACGAGTCCCAGCGCACGTCGACGAACCGGTGGGGTATCGCCTGGTCGCATGGCAAGTACGGCCGCAGCGGCCCGGAGGGGGACGGGCTCCCCGAGACCGAACCATGCTCAACGGTGACCCACCCGGAATACTCGCGACCATTCTGAAGGCCGGTTATCCAGCACGACTTTCCCGTCATCTCAACGCAACTCTCCCCCGATGGCAGATGAAACGTGAACGACACCGGAAACCCCAACCCATCGACCAGTCGCCGGTTGACCGACGCGCCCAATCTCTGGTCGCCTCTACCGAAGTTGACCGAGTAGGGCCCCAGATTGGCGTCACGCGCGTTGTATGCCCATACGGCGGCCACTGGGGGGCTGCCGTACACCCGAACAGTTGATCCGGCGATCAGAATCGTGCCGTCACCCCGAAGAACAGCACCGCTACCGTCTGGGGACCAATCATCGGTTCTGTCGGATTGGGTTCCGTTTCTCCCAAATGACGTGTCGAGGGAACCGTTGGGAGTCAGCCCGGCCAAGAACATGTAGGAGTCGAAGAGGGTCGACGCGAAACCAGCAACGACGATCCCGCCACCAGGATTGAGCATCACCTCCGGAACGAACGCAGTCGAACCCGGTTCGATGTCCACGAGCACCGAGCCATCACCGGAGAATTCGGGGTCGAGATCGCCGTTGACCTTGAATCGTGTTACCAGGAGACCCGAGTAGAGGCCGCTGGGTCCGGTAGTGGCAATGAGTACATCTCGGTTTGCCTGCAGCGCCATGCCGGTGCGGGCCGCCCTTCCGGCGATCGGGGGGCCGAACGCGACCCCGCCAACACCGAAGGTTGCGTCGAGGACACCTGCCTGGTTCAGACGGGCCACGGCCACCCTTGGAGCACCACCTCCGCCAACGGACCCGCCCACCATCAACTGTCCTGCCGGGCCGATGGCGATACTGCTCGCCATGTTGAGGTTGGTCTCCACTCCGTATGTGAATTCTCCTGCCGAGGCGAACGTCGGATCGAGAACGCCCGCGGTCAGGTATCGCAGAACCAACCAGTCAGGTTCAGAGGCCAGCCCAATGCGGTATTGGCCCGCAACAACGATGCGGCCGTCGTCCTGAACAGCCACATCAAAGCCCTCCGGCCAGGCTCCAATGTGGTGAATATCGACGCCGTCGCCCGAGAATGTGGGATCGAGGGTGCCTCCGGGATTGAATCTCGCCACCAAGAGATTCGACCCGCCGTCGTCGGCCTTGCCCGTGATGACAAGCTTCCCGTCTGGCTGGATGGCAATTGCCGTCGCCTCGTCTTTGTCATTGCTGGAATTGCCGTCATTGTTTTGGGCCAGATCGGCGACGACTACCCCTCCGGAGCCGAACGTGGGGTCGAGTTCGCCCTTGGGTGTGAACCTCAGCAACAGGACATCCCGGCCCGTCGGCGTGTCGACCCACCCTGCGGCCACCATCCGATCATCCGGGAGCAGCACCAGGTCATTCACAGCCATCTGGCCAATGCCCAGCCCGTACTTCGCGAACCCCTTTCCGGCAAAGTCCCAGTATTGGAAGCCTGCATCGCCGGCGCTCGCCGAGGTGGTGCCCAACAATGAGGCGAACATCGCCACGATCGCCATCGCTGCCTTGAATTTTGTCATTGCCCCACCCGGTCTGCCGTTGGACGCCGGAGCCTACTGACTCGGGCCGGGCTACGCCGGTGGCACGGTGTTGAGCCGGTGTTTCTGGGCGTCGAAATACTCACGATCGATCTCACCTCGATCGAGAGCTCGCTCGAGTAGCGCCACAAGCAGTTCGTATTGCGCCATCATCCGAGGGCCCCTGCCGCCAACGCGCACGCCGCCGTCCGCCAGCGTCACCTTGTACTCGGCGTAGAAGTGGGGCTTCTTTTCTCTGCCCAGATTCCGGAGCAGCAACAGGGGGCTCAGCAGGGCGGAGAGAAAGAGCCTCTGCGCGTTGCGTTCCAGGCCGAAAGCCTGGACGACCGTGGGCGAGAACCTCTTGATCCCCCGAGCTCCGTGGGCAGCCACGACCAAGCCCTCGATTTCGCGGCTGACCTGTTCACGGGTTCTCTCCGTCGAAATATCGACGTACGGCACCAACACCCCCAACATCTGCGTACGACACCGGGAATGTACACGTCATGATGGAGTTGGGCTAGTACTTGTCCATGCAGCATGACCTCAGGTTCGGATGGCTCTCACCGGTGATCGGCAACCGCTGGAGCGATCACAAGCCGATCGTGGTCCACCAGGTCGACCACATCCTGCCGACCGTCACCCGGCACTTCGACTCGGTGTGGATCGCCGATCACTTCTATGGATTCGACGCCAAGACCGACCCGTTCATGGAGGCGTGGACCACCCTCACATGGATAGCGGCCAAGTTCGACAACGTGGAGCTGTGCCATCACGTGCTCGGCCACGGATACCGGCCGCCGGCCCTCACCGCCAAGATGGCTGCCACCCTTCAGGTATTTTCCAAGGGTCGTTTCATCCTCGGGATCGGTGCCGGATGGCGCGGCGACGAGTACGAGGCCTACGGGTATGACTTCCCCAAACCGTCGATTCGTTTCGCCCAACTCGAGGAAGTGATCGAGATCTGTCGGCGCATGTGGACAGAGGATCTACCCAGCTTCGATGGTGAGCACTATCGGATCACCGAAGCGGCCGCTCCCCCGTTGCCCGACAAGGTGCCACCGATCTGCATAGGCGCTTCCGGCGAGAAGATCGGCCTGCCTCTCGTGGGGCGTCAGGCCGACATTTGGAACTGCTCGCTGCGATCCCCCGCCGACTGGCAACGAAAGCTCGGCATCGTGCGGGCATCCGCGGAGGCCGCCGGTCGCGATCCCGACGACATCGCGCTGTGCACCACCGTCGAGAAGGCGCTGCCTGAATCCGATGCCGAATCGGCCGAACTGCTCGATCTTCTTTCTGGCCATCGCGACCTTGGCATCAGCCATTTCGTGATGGACTTCGGCAACCCACTCGACACCGAACCAATCCTGCGTTTCGCCGAGCAGGTAATAACCCCCATGCAAACCAGTTGACCCCCCTCCTCCGCTGGTTTTGTGAACGTTTGGAGTCCCGTACGGGACTCCAAACGTTCACAAAACCAGCGGAGGGTCAGGATTCGGTGAGGTCGTCGAGGGCGGGGCGGACTCCGTGATCCGGGGAGTCGAACGCCAGGCGCCGATCGAGGATCGTGTAGGCGACGAAGCCGACCGGGATCGGTAGCCAGAAGTTGACCAAGCGGTAGGCAACGACCCCGACGGCCGCCACCGACGCCGGCGCGCCGAAAGCCACCAGCGTCGGTATGAGAACCGCCTCAATCACACCCAGCCCACCCGGGGTGACGGGCACCGCCGCCATCACGTTGGCCAGCCCGTAGGCCACCAGCAGCCCGACGATCCCGGGCGAATGGCCGAATGCGGTGAGAGCGACCCACAACGCAGCCGCATCAAGCAGCCAGTTGACTGCCGCGATGAGCGATCCTCGCCGCAGCCTCACCGTGTCCTCGAGCAGGTTTCGGAGCTGAGTGGCCACGGTTCGGATCCCCCGTTCGACCGCCGCCTCCTCAATCTTGGGGAGGCGCGACAGCAACGCCGCGGCTTTCAGAGCGAACGCATCCTCGCCCCGCATCAGGCCGATCACCGCGGTTGCCGATGCGACCATGAGGATCGCTCCGACGGCGGCCGCGGCCGCATAGCCCGCCTGGAAGCCCCTGACCGGGATCGACCATACGAGCGCCGCCCACAGGATCAGGTTGAGGATGATTGCAGATCCGATCGCCTGCGCCGCCAACGCGAATCCCAGCTCTGTTCCCGGCACACCGGCACGTCCGTACAGCCGGTAGTTGACGGCAACCGTGGTGGCGGCGCCGCCGGGCACGACGTGGCTGAAACCAAGAGAAGCCAGGGTGACCCCTGTGCAGGTTCCCAAGCCAGGTCGGTGCTCGTCGGTGAGAAACACCCTGGTCAATTCGGCGTAGGCGATGATTGCCAGCGCCTCCAGCAGGATCACGATCACAACCCGAATGGGGTTGATGTCGCCCACCGTGTGCATGGCCTTGCGGGCACCACCGATTTGCGGGATGAGGAAAACCTGGATCACGAACGCGACGATCAGAAGCCTGATCACGGTCGCCAATCT
>CAZDYO010000134.1:0-6432 GCA_964509555.1 uncultured Acidimicrobiales bacterium | reverse complement strand
GACGCCGGAGTCGACGGTTTGGTTGTGGAGGGCATCGAGGGCGGTGGTTTCAAGAACGCCGACGGGGCATCCTCACTGGTGCTGGTGCCCGAGATCGCATCGCGGTTCGATGTACCGGTTGTGGCCGCCGGAGGCTTCGTGGACGGGAGATCCATGGCGGCAGCGTTCGCCATGGGCGCGGAGGCGGTTCAAATGGGCACCCGGATGGTGGCCTCGACCGAGTCTCCGGTCCACGCGAATTGGAAACAGGCGCTAGTCGACGCGAAAGAGACCGACACCGTGGTGGTCAACCGCCATCATCGTCCGGCCATGCGAACTCTGCGGACCGAACTCACCGGACGACTCGAAGCAGACGATGAGCCCGCGATCCTCAACATCGACGACATGATGAAGCTCTACTTCGGCGGAGACATGGAGGTCGGTGTGGCCATGGCCGGACAGGCGGCCGGACGGGTCCGCTCCATAGAACCGGTTGAGTCGATCCTGCGAGATGCATGGGACGACTGCCGGGCCGTGCTTCGTGAACTGGGATCGCGGGCCGAGTGAGATGCGAGATAGCCGATAATCACCACGGTGCGGTGTTCGACGCTGCACACTTGCTGGAATGAAGCCGAGCCAGACACGCAAATCGAGCGTGTTCTCCACAGTCGCCGGGGGCGATTCGGTCGCGTACCGCGACAGCCTTGTGGCGATGCTGTTGGCATCGGTGGCGAGCATCGTGTCGGGAATCACGCTGGCGTCGATCACCGGCACTCTCGAGAGCCTGCCGGGCATGCTCTTGTTGGTTCCGGCGGCTCTGGCGGTCAAGGGAAACATCTTCGGCGCGTTGGGCAGCCGCCTCGGTACTTCGATCCACACGGGCACGTTTCGTCTCACGGCCCGGTTCGATTCGGTGGTAGGGCAGAACACGGCTGCTGCGATGGCGCTGAGCCTCACCATTTCGGTGGTTCTGGCCGTGCTGGCCAAGACCATCGCGATCGTCTTCTCTGTTGCACCCACCATGTCGCTGGCCGACTTCATGGTGATCTCCACCGTTGGCGGGCTTCTCGCGTCGGTGGTGGTCCTGGCAATCACGCTCCTTCTCGCCGGTGGGTCGGTGAGGTACGGGTGGGATCTCGACAACGTGGTCGCGCCACTCGTCAACGCTGTCGGCGACCTCGTGAGCCTTCCGGCGTTGGTGATCGGAGCCCAGCTCGCTGGTATCGATGTGATGACTCCCGCTTTGGCAATTGCCATGGCGGCTGCGGCCGCGGCCGTCACCATGTGGGCTCTACGGTCAAGTCTCGATCTGGTGGCCACGATCATGCGGGAGTCACTCCCAGTGCTCATAATCGCCGGGATTCTTGATCTGATTGCGGGAATCACGGTGGAGAAGCGGCTCGACGATCTGCTGGAGTTCCCGGTCCTGCTGATTCTGCTTCCCGGGTTTCTCAACAAGGCAGGGTCCCTCGGCGGGATCCTTTCCAGCAGGCTCGCGACCAAGTTCCACCTCGGATTGCTGTCGCCCGATGCGCTGCCCCGGCGCGGTGTTGGTAGCGACGTCGCGATGGCGTTTTCGCTGGCCGTTCCGGTGTTCTTCGTCGCTGCGATCACGGCCCAGATGGGCGGGGCCATAACCGGCGACATCGGCCCCGGGCTGGGGAGTCTCATCGCGGCCACGATGCTCGGCGGTCTGATCGCCACCGTCTGCGTGGTGGTTGTGGCCTACTACTCCACGGTGGTGGCGGTCAGGTCAGGGCTCGATCCCGACACCTACGGCATCCCGATCGTGGCCTCAACTCTCGACTTCGTGGGTGCGTTCGCTTTGATTCTCGCTCTCGTGTGGGTCGGTGTCATATGAGTTCGTATCGCAGTGTCGGCCGCGATGGATCTACGATTGCAATACCCAACAGAGGAAGTTGATGGACGACAGACCGCGAAATCTGCGAGAGATGTTGGCTGAGGCCAAGGACACCTCGGAGTTGATGGTCGACCTTGCATACGCGTCGCTTTACTTCGGTGATCCCGACATGGCCGAGGAGGTCGACTCTCTGGAAGAGACGATGAATGATCTCGTGCAGGACATGAGAGGCGTCTGTGTGATGGCGGTTCGCAGTCCGAAGGACTCCGAAGGGATGTCGTCGGTCCTGCAGGTGATCAGTGCCATCGAGCGCATCGCCAACGACGCGGTCGACATCGCCAGAATTGTCACCCACCAGGTGGGAATTCCCGCTGAACTGGTTGCCGATCTGTCGGATGCCGAAGAGGTCAGCCACCGAGTGCTGGTCTCCGAAGGGTCCCATTTGGCCCACCGTCCGTTGTCGAGCCACGAGTTGCCGGTCCAGACCGGAATGCGGGTGATGGCCATAAAGCGCGAGCGCAGGTGGATCACCGATGTCCATGGCGACATCGTCATCACCCCCGGTGATGTGATGTTTCTACGTGGCTCACCCGACGGGATCACCCGACTCCGCGAGCTGGCCGCTGCTCCCTTGTGGCATCCGCCCGAAGCGCCCGAAGATGGCTACACCACCGATCTTGATCGGGCCGTCGACGTTCTCGTCGAGATGAAGAACCTCTCTGAGGTGGCCGTCGGATTGGCCTATTCGGCGCTTGTTCTGGTCGATCACGGACTGGCCGCCGAGGTTCGCCATCTTGAGGATCGCCTCGACGAGATGAAGGATAAGCTTGAGCTGTGGGTGTTGCGGGCCGCCAGCGACAAGGCCGATCCATCGGCCTTGAGGGGGCTGCTCCACCTATCCCAGGCTGCAGAGGACATCGGGGACCAAGCACAGGCGATGGTCTGGCTGGTGGAACAGCGTGAAGACCTACATCCCGTTCTCAGCCTTGCGTTGGGTGACAGCGATGAGGTCGTGGTCCGGCTTCCGGTCGCGCCGGGAAGTCACGCCGACGGAGTGAGTCTGTCGGAGCTGCAGTTGAACATCGAGCCCGGATTCACCGTCTTGGCGATTCGCCGGGGCGGGCAGTACCTGTACCGGCCCCGGGGGGCGGCTCGACTGTTGCCCGAGGATGAGATAATCGCCAGTGGTCCTGATGAGGGCCGCGAGCATCTGGCCATGATCTTCGGATGGCAGATTGTTGACCCCGACGGTGATGGAGACATCGAGCTGGAGGCGCTCGAGGGCGTGCGTTCGGCCGGCTGATCCGACCGCGGGGGGCTGTTCTCCGCGCAAACAGCTATCTTCGTGCCGGATGGACGAACCCCTGTGCCTTCTCACTGTTCACGCCCACCCCGACGACGAGGCGTCCAAGGGAGCTTCTGCGGTGGCCCTCTATCACGCTCAGGGCGTACGTACCGTGCTGGTGTGCTGCACCGGTGGGGAGGAGGGCGACATCCTCAACCCGACGATGGATCACCAACATGTTCGTGACGATCTTCCGGCGGTGCGTAGGCGGGAGCTGGCAGCCTCGGCCGAGGTGATCGGCTACGACGAGGTCGTGATGCTCGGCTACAGGGATTCGGGGATGTTCGATTCTGACTCCAACGATCATCCGGAGTGTCTTGCTGCCGCTCCGTTCGATGAGGCGGTCGACCGACTGGTGTCGATAATCCGCGATCAGAGGCCCCAGGTCGTCGTGACCTACCCCAACGACCCGGGCGGCTATCAACACCCGGACCACATCAGGGTCCATGAGATCACCCGCCCGGCCGTCGACCGCGCCGGCGACTCCTCCCATCGCCCCGAGCTCGGCGACGCCTGGTCGGTTTCCAAGATCTACCACTCGGCATGGTCCCGGGCTCGAATTGTCGCCCGCCACCGGGCGTTCATCGATCTCGGCCTTGAATCGCCATACGACGAGCGCTGGTTCGAGCGACCGGATCTGGATCACCTCATCACCACGCGGGTTCCGGTGGGGGAGTTCGCGGGCGTGCGACGGGCGGCGCTGATGGCTCACGCCACCCAGATAGACCCCGATTCGAACTTCTGGTTCGGACTCCCGGCCGAGGTCGACGACCGGATCCACAGCCACGATGAGTTTCGGCTCGTGATGGGTGAGCTCGAATCGCAGAGACCGGAGACCGACCTGTTCGCGGGTATCCGATCTCGGGAAGCGGTGATCTGAATGGCAGCGTTGTTCGACGACCGATGGTTCGACATGGCGAGGAAGGTCCTGGGTGACCTACCGGTCGAGGGCGACGCCACCGCCTCGATTCAGTACACGATCACCGGCCTGCAGGAGGGCAAGCTCGTGCTCGGGCTCACGGTGGTGGACGGTCGCTTTGAATCTCTTGGTATCGGCAGGGTTTCCAAGCCATCGTGCAAGATTTCTCTCAGCGTCGAAACAGCCGAACAGATTCTCGACGGTTCACTCGATGTGGACGTGGCTTACATGCGCGGTGCGCTGAAGGTCGAGGGCGATCATGCCCTCTGGCTGGTGGCAATGAGATCGTGGCGTCAAGCAGCACGGTCGGCACTGGTTGACGCATCGGGCTGAGGTCATGACCGACGATGAGGGCGGCTGGCTCAGCCTGCCGTTCGTTGCAGATCGCGAATCTGTCGGTATCCGATCAGCTTGGCGCCGGAGCTGTCGATCAACTCCGCGAGCCGTCGGTCGGTGACGAGGGTGAGATCGTCGACCCGCTGGGTCGCCGAAGGGTCGATGGCCCGCAGTTCCTCCGCGGCAATTGCCGGCTCGAACACGACCTCGGTGACGCCCGGCTTGAGGTGCTTCAGGGTGGACATGAAGTGCTGTCTGGCGCCACCACGAACGAGCTTGAAGTGATCAGGCGACAAGATCCCCTCGGCAGCCGCCAGTTCTCGAAACGGAAATCCGGCGGAGTCCTGGGCAGGGTCGCCTTCGAGGCGAATCGGTAGCCGAGCATCGATGGCCAGCTCGAGCATCACATCGAAGAACTCAGGGCGCTGCTGCAGCGCTCCCATGTGTGTGGAGATGTGGGTGAGGTCGAACCCCCACAACAGGGCCCGCTCGACCTGCGCGCTGAGTTCCCGTCGGACCTCGTCGAGATCGGCGTGGTCCCAAAGGTCGGGAAGGGTTCTGGGAAATCCGCCGTCGCCGTCGAGAAGGCTGGGCGCGTATGTGAGCGGCCCCCATCGAAAGCAGTCGAGCTCGGAATTGAGAGTGAGATGGATGCCGATGTCGTCGTCGGGCCGCGTGTTCTCGGCCGCATGGCGCGACCATGGACCAGGCATCATCAAGGTGGATGTGGTGGCGTGGCCATCCCGCATGGCATAAAAGCAGCCGGCTGTGGCCGCATGGGTGGAACCAAGGAGATCGGCGCTGATGATCAGCAGGCGATCCTTTGGACCGTAGCCGAGTGCTTTCACGAGCGAGTCCACGATGTTGACGCTAGCCGAGGGCCCGTGGTTTCGGCATCCGCTCAGCCCAGCGGCACATCGGGACCACCGCAGGCCCCCCAAAGGCCCGCTCCGGCCGCCGATGCGGCATCCGCTGAGGACTCGAACAGAGTGGCGTAGTGATCATTCGGCGGATAGGTGAGCGGTCCGGCGAAACCGTTTTCGATCAGATCGAGGTTGACGAACAACTGGTCGTCGGTGCGGATCACATATGCGAGCAGCCGATCGTATTTGTCGCGGGCTTCAACATCGCGTACGAGGCTCACCTTGGTACCTGGGGGCAACAAGGATTCGGTGCGTGCGCTTGCTTCGTGGCCATAGCACTGGACCGGTCGATTCGGATCGACCGACTCCGGGGTGTCGATGCCGATCAGTCTCACTCTTTCGCGCCGGCCGTTGATGCGAACGATGATGGTGTCGCCGTCGACGACCCGTTCGACGGTTGCATTCGGAGGGAGGGCGTCGGATGAGGGGAGAGTCGCAGCGGGCCCCGACGCGGTGGCCACGACCGGCGGGGATGACGGGTTGTTGCCGGCACATGCCGCCGCCACGACCGAGAAAGCAATCAGCGACGCCGCGGCGCGCAGGAACACCCATGGTCCGGTGCCCGACTGTTTGGACATGGGCCGACGGCCCGATTCGAAAGTCATGGACCAAGTGTGGCGGGGACCGGACAGGATCGACTCACGCAGCCCTGACTGCCCTCGGGTGATCTTGTCGGCGTTCTGTAGAGGCCGATGTTGTTGACCGCGAATGCTGAAGGACCTTGCGGGCCGCAGCCACGCCCCGGCGACCGCGGCGGCGGGTGGCGTTGTCGAGTCGCCATGCGTGGGATCCGCTGTGGATGGTGAGCTGCTTGTTCATGTTGCAATCATGAATGGGGGGTGTGACCTTTCGGTCCGCTTGTGATGCCGGATCGTGCGGTGCCATGCTCGGCACCCGCCGCCACATCCAGAGAGGCAATCGATGATGCGCTATGGCATGACCATCCCGTTCGACGGACCGCTGCATTCGCAGCGTTCCCGGTTCGAAGAACTCGCCGAACTCGGATACACCGATCTCTGGTCCGCCGAGGCCATGGGCCCCGACGGGCTCACTCCGCTCGCTCTGGCGA
>CAZDYO010000133.1:0-6435 GCA_964509555.1 uncultured Acidimicrobiales bacterium | reverse complement strand
ATTGCGGGCCCGGCCATCGAGAGGGTGATGGCGGCGATCACGGTTGCGGTGATCAGGTTGCGGGTCTTGGTCTTCATTTCGGTCTCTCCTCGAAACAGTTTGGGGGTTTGGGATCGGCTGGTGGGCTCATCCGCACCCACAACCGTGGTGTGTGTTCAAGATGAGACTGAGAGTGAAGTGTGATGGTTCTGTGAGATATGCCGAGATCCGCCGTGGCCGGTAACGAAGCCACGACGGATCAAGGTGTTTCGGGAGATTCGAATACCCGGGTCGGAGGGTCAGAGGGCGGCGATTGCGTCCTTGAGGGCCTGCACTGCGGTCTGTCCGGTTTCCCATGCCGACTTCATCTGGCCGGCGCTGGTGCGAACCGTCTCCCGGGCGACTTCGAGTGTCCGGGCGCCGGGTCCGTCGTTGAAGCTCGATGGGGTGACCGCGATGACCGAGTCGGCGACTCCGTCCACGAGGGCGATGGCCTCGTCGAACTGCTGCACGGCCCGGTTGCGCAGGTCGACGGCTTCCGAGACGTCAGCCCCGGCCTCCTTGGCGCGCTCGGCGGCAGCGTCGAACTTGTCGGTGAGGTCGGCGATGCGGCCGCGGGTGGACTCGATCTTGTCGGCACCGGCGGTGAGGCGAACCTGGGGAACAACCACCAGGTACACCCGGTAGTCGGGTCCGATGGTCCGGCAGAGGGCGACGACCTCACGGGGGTCCTCGGAGGTGTCGATCTTGTCTCGCAGGGTTCGGAGACCGGAGTCGGTCGACGAGATGATGGAGGTGAGTGACGCGGCGTGGTCCTCGGTCACGAACGAGGCCTCATCGAGACGGGCCTGGGCCTTGGCCAGCGTGTCGAGGCGGGTGTCGATGGCTTGGATGCAGCGCGCCTTGGCGGTTTCGGGATCCACGCTGGTGGCCGTCCCGCGGTCGGTGACGGTGGATGTCTGGGCGAACGCCGGGGCGGCGAGGCCGAATGTGAGGCCGGCCACGAGCACCGCGGCGATGACCTTGGGGGTCTGGAATTTCATGTTTTCTCTCCTGATTGTTTGGGGGGATTGGTGGAACTCGACAGCCGGCTCTCAGCTGCCTCCGAGCACGGTCGAGGCCGCATCCGCGGCGAGGTCGCCGAGGACGCTGTCGATGTCGGAGTTGATGCCGTCGAGCAGCGAGTCGAGTTCGTCGATCGACTCATGAACGGAATCGAGGGACGTGTGTTCGCTGTTGACCGTTTGGGATGCGGTGGCGGGGGCCGACTGTGGGGTTTGGCTGCCGGCGTCGGCGGGTCTGCTGCCGCAGGAGGCCACGAGAAGGGCCAGAGTCGCCAGCGCGACCATCAGCAGGAAGGTCGTGGGTCGGGGGAGAGGGCTGTTCTTCATGGCCCCAACAGTGGGGGCCAATCAAGAGAAGAGTAAGAAGCCCGGGTTAGGAGAGTGTGATCATCGCCTCTGTGACGAGACTCGGCTGATCACCCAGGTCTCGTGGGGCTGACCGCTGATGGTGATTGTGCCGGCGTCGGTGAATCCAACGATGCGAAGAAGCGATGACATGGCGGGACTGTCGGCGGCGATGATGGAGTGGATCACATCACCGTCGAAACGTTGCCAAGCGTCGTCGAGGATGGCTGCGGCGGCTTCGGTACTTATCCCGGTGGAACGAATGCGACGACCGAGAGTCAAGCAGAAGTCGGCGACAGCCCCGTCGATCATCGAGTCGGGCTGTAGGCCACCCGCACCGACCAAGCCGCCTGTCTCGGCGTTGCGGATGGCCCACATGCCCCAGTCGTTCGACCTCCAGCAGCGCTCACTGCGGGCGAGCGCGTCGATGGTCTGGGCCCTGGTCATGGTGCCGCCGGCCACGTGTCGCATAACCTCGATATCGGCGTGGAGCGCGGCGATCTCATCGATATCGGCAGGGCCGAGAGGCAACATCACCAGCCGTTCGGTGCGTAGTGCAAGTGCATCCACCATCTGATCGTGACACTCTTTAGGCCAAAAGAGGAGCGCGAATGACTATTGAGTTCCATCCGATCACCGCAGCCTTGGGCGCTGAGGTCACCGGAGTCGACATGGCCACGGCCGATTCGGCGACGTGTGACGAGCTTCGCAAGGGCTGGATGGAGCACAAGGTCCTGGTGTTGAGAGATCAGCATTGCAGTGTCGAGGACCACATCGCCTTCGGTCGGAAATTCGGTGAACTCGAGGTGCATCCTTTCGCTACCGGCATGGAGGGCCACCCAGAGATCGTCGCCATCCACTCAGGGCTGAAGTACGACTACGCGGCCTCGGCTTGGCACAGCGACGTCACTTGGCGGGAGGCGCCTTCGATGGGTTCGATACTGCGGGGCGTGATCATTCCACCTGCCGGTGGCGACACTTGTTTCGCGGATGCTGCAGCGGCCTACGACCGGCTGTCTCCCGAGTGGAAGGAACGAGTCGACGGCCTCACCGCCACCCACGATTTCGTGAACGTGTTCGCCGGGCGTTTGAGCGACGAGGAGAAGGCCGAGAAACGTCGGGAGTTTCCACCAGCGCATCATCCGGTGATACGCACACACCCTGAAACGGGCCGGCGTGTGATCTACACGAATCGGAACTTCGTGACCCACGTTGAAGGCGTGTCGGAGGCGGAGAGTCGGGAGATCATCGATCATCTCGAACGGGCGATCATGGACCCGAGTGTGCAGTGCCGGATCAGATGGCGGGTGGGCACCGTGGTCATGTGGGACAACCGTTCGACCCAGCACTTCGCCACCAACGATTTCTTCCCGCTCGAACGCCGCGTCGAACGGGTGACCATCGTCGGCGACAAGCCGTTCTGACATGAACCCGGTCAATGAGACAACATCATTCGGCCCGGTCGTGAGTGCCGAATGGCTGGTCGAGCATCTCAGCGACCCCGGGCTGGTGGTCGCCGATGTGCGCTGGTATCTCGATGATCGACACGGCCGGGATGCCTACGATGCCGGCCACATCCCGGGAGCGGTTTTCGTGGATCTCGACACCGACCTGGCCGCACCCCCGAGCTTCCACGGCGGCCGTCACCCGTTGCCCGATCCGGTCGAGTTCGCATCGAGGATGTCACAGCTGGGGATCGGCGACACGAGCCGGGTGGTGGTCTACGACGATGTCGGCGGTGCGATAGCGGCGCGCATGTGGTGGATGCTCGACGCGTGCGGGGTGGCAGCGGCGGTACTCGATGGCGGCGTGGCCGCTTGGCCGGGCGAGCTGTCCACCGAGACCACCGAACCGGTTCGCGCGTGGTTCACCGTCAGCCCCTGGCCCGCCGAACGTCTGGCCACCGCGGACGAAGTCGAGCAGTTGCGGCACGGCGAGGCGGTGGTCCTCGACGCCCGCGATTTCGAACGTTACGCCCACGGTTCGGCGATCGATCCTCGTCCAGGTCACGTCCCCGGCGCTGTGAGTGCCCCGTTTGCCGGCAATCTGAGCGGCGGCCGCCTGAAGCCGCCGGAGGTGCTGCGCGACCACTACGAGTCGCTGGGGGCGGGAACCAAGCCCGCGGTCGTCTACTGCGGAAGCGGGGTGACGGCCTGCCACGATCTTCTGGCGATGCGTCGGGCCGGTCTCGGCAACGGGAGGCTGTTTGTCGGCTCGTGGTCGGCATGGGGGGCCGACACCGAGCGTCCAACCGAGACCGGCACCGACCCGAACCCCGGCTCCGGGGTCAACGATGACGGCGGCCCTGATTCAGGCGGCCGGCACTAGTTCGTCGACCCGGTCGGAGCCGGGGCGGAGCCACACGAGACTGTTGAGGCACGACCCACTCGATGTCTCAGCTGTATCTGTGTGGTGACCGCGGATGCAGTTGGCGATTCGCTGGCTGGCGAAGGCGATCGCCAGCCCAGTGAGGGCGACGATCATGCCGACGACCACGTCTGTCACGTAGTGATTGGCGGTGAGCACGACCGCAGTGGCCATGAACACCGGACTGGCGAATCCCAAGTAGCGGAACTTGGAGCGCTTGGCGGCTCGGAAGATCATGAGCCCGACCAGGAGGTTCCAACCGACGTGGAGGCTCGGCACGGCGGCGAACTCGTTGATGAGTTGCGGAGGCTGGAGAACCCGATACGAGGTGGACAGGTTGGTGACCGTGTCGACGTATCCGGTCGGTAGGAGTCGGGGCGGCGCCACCGGTAGCAGGGCGAAGATCACCAGCCCCATCGCCCCCGAGATGAACATGGCGTTCCGAAGCAGGAAGTAGTCGGGACGGTGCTTGCGGTAGAGCCAGACGAGGGTGGCGGTGATGACCGGCCAGTGGCCCCAGATGTAGACCCAGTTGGCGAGCGTGACGATCCAACGGTGGTCGAGGATCAGGCTCTGCAGGCCGGCTTCGATGTCGACGTTGAGCCAACGCTCCATGCCAAGCAGGCTTCGGGCGTGGCTGACGGCGGTGGTCTCGCTCCCTTCGGTCAGGCCCCGGACGCCGAAGTAGGCGATGGCGGCGGCGAACACGAGTGCGAACTGGGTGGCTATTCCGAGGGCGAACGTGCGGCTTGATTCGGTTGCTTCGGGACGGTCGAGTGTCGGGAGGTCGAGTCGCCGAGTCTCTTGCCTCTCGAGTGGAAATGTCGTGGTCGCCATGTCGTTCGCCCCCTCTGTGGATCGTGGTGTGTGCATGGGGGAACACCGGCCCGGTGCCGTCATAAGCCCGTAATGCGAGATTCGCGACAATCGAGTCATGGTGACTCCTGACTTGTCACTTTGGGAGAGACCGTGGTAGGCGTGTCTGCGCGGGGTGGGCCGCCACTCCGGGCGAAGAGGTAGAGATGGCTCATCGGCCGCGAAAGGGATGGGTTGTGTTGCTTGCTCTGTCCCAGATGGCCACCGCCTGCTCGGCCCTGGGTGATTCCGACGTGTTAGCGGATGTGCAGGGGTCTTCGTCCGTGCCGATGGTTGATCCGCCGGGAGCCGGTAGTGGCGAGGTGGCCGGCACCGTGTCTGACGTGAGCCCCTACGTGTGCCGGGATTGGACGTCTTTTCGTCATTTCGCTCTGGAAACAAATCTTCTTGACGTAGCTGATGTCATATCAATGCCGGTTCCGGTACGGAACGCGAACGGCGAATGGGAGATGGAACCTCTCGGCGTTGCGCGCGTCAGCAATCTGGTCGACGACTTGACGAGCGTCGAGACCTTCTGCGACATCGGCGTCTCGCCTGCGGCCGCGTCGGCGATTGAGCGATACCGGGCAGAGCCGGATCTGGTTGTTGCCCGTCAGATTCTCTATGACACCATCAACGAGGAGGTGGCTCCGTTCGGGTTGATGGTTGGCGAGTCGTCGGCCGCTCAGGAACCGCTCGTCCCCCGAACGGCGTCGGGGGATGCGATGGAAATGGCCGGTGAGGCAGGCCTGCGGGGCGACAACGACGCGATGGGAGAGCTGACCACATTGGCGCTTGAGTTGTTCGAAACCGAATCACGCAAGCAAATGGAAGGCGACCCAAGCGCTCAGGAACTCGCAGCCATCATCGCCGGAGCGCAGCTGTTGGGCCTCGATGATCTCAGCGCCGATGCCCTACGCGAGTTGCGTGAGAAGGTCAAACAGGAGCTGATCGACGCATGGAAAGACGCCACGATGTGCGCGGAGGTGGACAGCAACAGGATCGAGCAGATGTACAGGGCCTTGAGTACGGCTGACCTGATAGAGGTGCCGGATTCGCCGGCATCGGATGGGAAGAAGGCGTTCAGTCGCGAGACGTATCGCAAGTGGCTGCAGGACTGGCAGCAGCGACAGGTGGATGCAGCCAACGGCAAACGGTTCGACGACTGCCCCGGCAACATCTTTCGGGGCATGGTTCAGTGGCCGGTTGGAGACGGCGCGCTGGAGGCATACCTGATCTCCTGTGACTACAAGAACTGGGATGGCGAGATGAGCGCCAAGATCACGATTCCTGCGGACGACGGAACCGTGATCTACGAGGTCTTCTTCCCGCTGGCGTTCGGCCCGATGGAGGACCGGGCCGGGGCGAAGGCGACAGCTGATCTTGAGGGCCGCATCATGATGAGCTTCAGGGGTCCTGATGCCACCGCGAAAGTGACAAATGTCGAGTCGTTCGAGGCAACAGCTGAGTTCTCCATCAACGACGAAGGTAAGATCCGCGGCGCGAACCTCAGGATCGACTTCAAACCGGTCGTCCTCAGCGCCACGGTCACATCCGACGGAGATACATACACAATCGACTTCCCGATCTCTTGGGGAACCACGAACCTGAGTGGGCAACTCTCCCAGACTGACGGGTCCTGTTCGGATGCCAAGGCCGGTTAGTGGGAGCGTCGACGAGGTGGACCAAGGGTGGGGCACGGTTGGTGAACCGGGGCGCTGCCGCTATCGTTCTGGGCCGCGGGGTGGAGCAGTCTGGTAGCTCGTCGGGCTCATAACCCGAAGGTCGCAGGTTCAAATCCTGCCCCCGCCACCAACCAAAAGGC
>CAZDYO010000132.1:0-6474 GCA_964509555.1 uncultured Acidimicrobiales bacterium | reverse complement strand
CTGGGCGTGGCCCCCGACATGTCAACCGCGCTGGCGATGCTCCTGGCCGGCAGCGAGGACAAGATTGAAGACGTGGGGTTCCCGCTCCAGATGCAGCTGAGCAAGAACCAGTTCACCTCGTACCTGGCCCGATGTGAGCGGGCCGGCATCAGCAGGCTCGGGAGAACCAAGCTGCCACTCGACGAACTCGGGATCGACGTGGAGCAACTCAGAACCAAGGTGGGTAGAAAATGAGAATCGACAGCCTGGAATTCTTTGACCGGCTCGCTGGCCTGATGAATGCCGACGCGGCCCGCTATGAGCTGCTCGGTGACATCGACCTCAAACTGGCCATCGTGATGCACCGAAGTGAGACCGAATCCTTTCGCGTACAACTTGAGTTCAGCGGTATCCGGTGTGAGACCGTCGTCGAGATTGAGCCCGGTGCCGAGGAGGCCGCCGAATGTTGGGTCGAGGGCAATCTCGAACACTGGCGGTCGATGTTCGACAACATCGCGGAGAACGGCCACGCCACCGGGGAGTGGACGCTCAACACGCTCACGATCATGGGCGAACGGATTGAGCTCCGAGCATCAGATCCCATGGGATGGGACAAGTTCCACCGTTTCAACCAGACGCTGCAGGATTTCGTCGATGGCTCGGCATCGGTGCTGACAAAGGAGGCCTCACATGCCGGTTCCTGATTGCCCGAACTGCGGCAAACCGGTCACCCGCATCCTTGATCTGGCCTACGGCTATTGGCAGTGGGACGACGAGACCAACGGCTACCAGCATCGCACCTGCTCGTCCCGGGTCGATGTGGCTCCTTGGGTCCACGCCGACTGCATGGGTGAGCTTCGTGACATGCATCCCCAGAACGACTACTCGACCTCCGGCTGACAGCAACACATCATGAGCAGCCGGGCAGCGCCGTCGTGACCTACAAGGTCGTTGAGAGCCTCTGCATCGGATGTGGCGCGTGCGACTACGCCTGCCACACCGGTTCCCTGTTCAAGACGGATTCGTTCATGGGTCTCTTCGACATCGATCCCTACCGTTGCGACGGTTGTGGAGACTGCGTTCCCAAGTGCCCGGAGCTCGCCATCGTGCTCGACGACGACTGGGTCGAGTGCCACGGGCGCGGTTGCCCACTCAGCTCTCGCATACTCGATGGAGTCGAGTGCAACATCTTCTCCGACCGCTGCGCCTGCTGCGGCGGACCGTTGTGGCGCATGGGCGACGACCAATGGTCGTGCCCACGCTGCGATCAGGGGCGCAAAGTCGGTTGCCCGAAAACCCGGATGTTCGATCGGGTACCGGTACCCGCTGTCGTTCACGACGTCGGGTGACCTCTGGCTGGGATCCCGATCGGTACCTTCTCTTTCACGAGCATCGCTTGCGGCCCGCTCATGATCTGCTGGCCCGCGTTCCCGGCGATGACGTGTCATCGATGGTCGACCTGGGATGCGGGACTGGCGTTGCGTTCGCGATGCTGCGTACGAGATATCCGAAAGCGGGATACCTGGGCGTGGACCTCTCCACCGAGATGTTGGAACGCGCCGCTTCAGATCATCCGGATGGTGAGTGGCTGCTCGCCGATGCGGGACATTGGCGTCCGCATGAACCTGTCGATCTGATTTTCTCAAATGCTGCTCTTCATTGGTTGGGCAACCATGCCGAGTTGATGCCCGAGCTGATCTCGTGCCTTGCACCGGGCGGGAGTTTGGCCGTGCAGATGCCTGCAAACTTCGATCAGCCGACCCACACCACCATCCGGGAGCTGGTCGATGAGCTCGATTGGTCCGTCGACCTGCGACCCCTCCTGCCGGGGAATCCCGTACATCCAGCAGACTTCTACCACCGGGTCCTCAGTCCCGTGTCGCAGCATCTCGATATCTGGACAACCACCTACCACCAGCCGCTGGCCGGCGAAGACCCCGTAACCGAGTGGGTCTCGGGAACCGCCCTGAGACCTTTGCTGGGCGCCCTCGGCCCGGCCGAATCGGAGAGATTCACATCCGAGTACTCAGCGCGGATCAGGTCGGCGTATCCCCGTCGACCCGATGGGATCACTCTCTTGCCGTTCACCCGGTTGTTCATGGTCGCAACTCGACCGCTCTGATCGACGGCAGTTGGATACGACCTCCGCTCACGCATAGTTTGTTCACATGTCAGCAACCGTCCCTCCAACCGTTTCCGTCACGATCGAGATGAATGCCGACGCCGGTGTTGCGTGGGACCTGATCTCCGACATCACCAGGATGGGCGACTGGTCACCCGAGACGACCGCGTGCTCTTGGCGCGGCGGCGCAACCGGTGCCGCGGTTGGCGCCAGGTTCAAAGGCGACAACTCCAACGGCAAACACAAATGGAACACCGTATGCGTGGTCACCGACTGCGAACCCGGCCGTTTGTTCGCGTTCGAGGCCAAGGCCGGGCCGTTGGGTATCTCACGCTGGGAATACCGGTTTGATCCCACTGCCACCGGATGCTCTGCCACCGAGTCGTGGACCGATCAGCGCGGATGGCTCACAAGACGGTTGTCACCGCGGGTCAGTGGCGTGAAGGATCGAGTCACCCACAACGAGTCGACCATGCGCACCACACTGAACCGCCTCGCCGCGGCCGCGCAGGACGCCACCGGGAATGCCTGATGAACCGGCTCCCCGCCGGTTCCCCCAGCGGTCCTCCCGCAGGCGGACTGCGAGTGCTGCACTTCACCGACACCCATCTTCACACCGGGTCCGGTCCAATGTTTCCACCCGGGAGTTTCGCGGACGCCGCGTTCGCCCTCACGGGCAGAACCACCAATGAAAGTGCGGCAGCAGTGGCCTCGGCGGCACGCGCTGAGGCCCTGAGGAGCGGTTCCATCGACTTGGTGATCCACACCGGCGACATGGTCGACACGCCGTCGCGGGCCTCCTACGACACCGGCGCCGATCTCCACCGGTCCTTCAACGCACCGATCATGTCATGCCCCGGCAATCACGATCTGCGCGATCTCATGTCGTCCACACTTGGAGCGACGGTCGGGGATCAACTTCAGGTGAAAGACATCGGTGGCTGGCGAATCATCCTCCTGCGGTCGGCCGAATACGGGCGCCAGGCAGGGCGGCTCGGCCACCCGACACTTGAACTCCTCTCGGAGTCACTCCGGTGCAATCTGAATGTTCTGCTGGGCATGCATCACCCACCTCTGTCTCCCTGCAACCATGCAGACTGCATCAACGAGGACGCAAGCAGAATCCTCGACCTGATCGACGACCACCACAACGTGGCCGCGGTTGTCTCGGGCCACCTTCACATGGCCCAGGAGATGGAACGACATGGAGTCAGCTATCTCCTCGGCCCGTCCACTGCGTTCCAGGTTCGTCACGTCCATCCGCTGCGAGAGCACAACACCGAGCCCACACCCGCGGGTGCACGAATCATCGATCTCGGCGCCGACGGAAGTTTGTCCACGACGCTCGTGTGGGCCTGAGCACGCCCCGGGGGATACCCGTCAGACGGTGGCGCGGTCCTTCGACACTGCGTCGAGGTCCTCGTATTCGACGCCGGTGTCGACCCAATCCTCGAACTGGATGACACCCATCTCCTCGAAGCGCTCACGCAGCCAGCCCTTTTGGCCCTCGGGAACACCGGCGTCGAGCAGGCCCAGCTTCTTGCAGTTGGGAACAATCTTGGAGAAGAGCAGTTGCTGGAACATGATTCGCCCCGGGTCCTGCTGGATCAGGGGAATCAACGGCGCCACGTCGATGTCGTAGCGCTGCCACACCTCCTGCTGGAGGAAGCGGTCGCGCATCCGTACTGCAGCCTCGAAAGCGAACTCCTGGCGTTCGCGCAACTCTGCTGCACTCAGACTGGCGTAGTACTCCTCGAGGGAGAGCACGCCGAAGGCCACGTGTCGGGCCTCATCGCTCATCACGTAGCGAAGCAACTTCTTGAGCAGTGGTTCGCTGGTGGTCTGGTGGAGCATCCCGAAGGCAGCCAGCGCCAACCCCTCAACCATGATCTGCATGCCGAGGTAGGTCATGTCCCAGCGGCTGTCGTTGATGATGTCGTCGAGCAACATGCGCAGGTGAGCGTTGATCGGATAATGACCGGTGAGCTTCTCGTCGAGATAGCGAGCGAACACCTCGACGTGGCGAGCCTCGTCGACGACCTGTGTCGCGGCGTAGTACTTGGCATCGATCCACGGGACTGTCTCGACAATCTTCGCGGTGCAGAGGAGCGCACCCTGCTCGCCATGCATGAACTGGCTGAGAAGGTGGTTCTGGGCTTCGATCCCGAAGTCGAGGTACTCCTTGTCGCCCCACGATTCCAAGGCGGTGCCGGACACATCGAATGGGGGCATCAGATTCTCTGCACCCGGGTTGAGCGCCTCGTTCTGGTCGCGCACCAGCTTCTCAATGTCGACCTCGGTGTCCCACGGGAGGTCGGTGGTGGCGTTCCACTGTGAGGTCTTGGCCTTCTCGTAGAGCTTGTCGAGTTGGGCCCGCTCACCCTTGTCGTAGCCCCATGTGAAGATGGCGTCGGCACCATCCTCGACGATGTGGACCACATCAGTCTCGGGAAGGGTGGTCACCGAAAGGATCGCCTCGGGGTCGTTGATGTCGACCCTGCCGAGGATCTCCTCGTTGGATCGCATCTTCGAAGTGATGTCGGTTGCGGTCATGTTGGCCTCTGGATCGGGAACGGACACAGTAAGTCTGCACTCTAGGGGACAGACACATACAAGTCAGTTCGGCTGACACAACCCGCTTTCAAGCAGGAGTGAATTCCTGACCATCGAAGCGCCCCGACCCGCGCCATTTCTCGATGTGCTCGAAGTAGGCCACAGGACCATCGGGGTACACGGCCGCATCCCTAAGTTCCCTCGGACCCGGCTGCCGCCCTTCGTTGTTGTAGTAGCCCGGAGTGCAGTCCGGGCTACCGAGCAAAGACCCGGACTCAACATTGAGAAGGTCCATCCACGCGTCCTCGGCCTCGGCGGTTACCTCCTCCTCGGCAATTCCGGAATTCACACAATGGGCCACGACCGCAGCAACGTCACGGCCGGCCTGGTCAAGGTTGTGGGTGATGTTGGAGATGAGCCGAGCGCCGTGGCTCAACCCTTCGATGAACAGGTTCGGGGAGCCGTGGACATGGACGCCGTGCAAGCTGCGCATACCATCGGCCCAGTGGTCCGAGAGGGTCAGGCCGTTTCGAAAGGTCGTCTCGTAGTCGGCGGTATCAGCACCGAGAAGGTCGCCGGCTTCATCGAAGGCATGCGCGATGCCAGCTCCGAGATCGATTGGTTGCGCTATCCGATCACGGCCCTTTCGCTCACTTGGCCGACCTCACCTTCAACCCCCACATATCCGACACGCTCACCCTGTCCACATTTCATGGATGGCCGCCCGATGAGATCGAATCGATCACCAAACACCTGATTGATATCCACGATCTCGACGTGATCGTCAAGCTCAATCCGACTCTGCTCGGCTACGACCGCGTGGCCGGAATCGTCAACGACGCTCTGGCTACACCGACGCGTCGGTCAAGCGTGAGGCATTCGATGCCGATCTGCAGTTCGATCGGGGCATAGAACTGATCGAAGAACTCAACCAATACGCGAAGGACCGCGGCCACAAGTTCGGCATCAAGCTCACCAACACGCTGGTGGTAGACAACATCAAGCAATGGATGCCCGACGACACGATGCACCTCTCGGGTCCACCCCTCCATGTGATCGCATCCACGCTCCTCACCACACTCGCCGATGCTCTCCCCGGCCGCCTCGACATGGCGGCGACGGTGCTCGACCTGGCCGGAATCGGTGTGCCCGAGAATTGGTGGAGCGGCCAATCAGCCAAGGGCACGCTCCTGGCCGGCAACGAGTCGGGGCGACAGGCACTCTTCCTCTCGCAGGGGGCATGGAGTTGTCAGCAAGGCGTTCGCTGGGGCGACAACCTCTACCTGCGCACATTTCACGACGGATACCACCCCCACTGGAATCCCGACATGCTCTTCAACCTGGCCGACGATCCCCACGAGACCAAGGACATGTCCGACTCACACCCGGAAATGGTCAGCCAAACTGCCTCCATGCTCAAGCAGTGGACCGCCGAGCAAGTCGAGATCTCGCTGGGCGATCTCGGCGACCCAATGGACACTGTGCTCGCAGAGGGCGGGCCGTACCACGTGCGTGGCCACCTTCCGGCCAATCTTGACCGGCTACGACAGACCGGAGTGGGCCGACGTGCTTGCCGATCGTCATCCGGTCGTCTGACTGAAACACAGAGCTGTGCCATGACCTCAGTGAAACAATGTCGCCATGACCGACCCGCAGATCCGCCCCACGACCGAAGTCCGCGACGTGATCCTCACCTCGATGGACCGGATGTTCAAACAGTTGATCGACCGAGTCGACGGCCTGACCGACCTCGAATACCTCTGGGAGCCAGCGGCCGATTCGTGGTCGGTTCGCCCGTCCCCTGGTGGAAAGCCCACTGT
>CAZDYO010000131.1:0-6477 GCA_964509555.1 uncultured Acidimicrobiales bacterium | reverse complement strand
AACTACGGGACCACTCTCTCCCTACACGACGCTCTTCCGATCTTGGTTCGACGAAAACTCTCAACTGCATGGCAGCACGCTAGTGATCAGTCGCCGGGAGCGGTATTCCAGGTGGTCACCGCGGTAAGCAGAAGGTCGATCAGCAGGGACACCTGGGGGGCGCGTCCGGTGCCGGCATGGTCGGACCAGTTCGATTCCTCGCGGTTCCACCGGGTTGTCGGAGGGAGTTCGATTTGTACCCCACCTTCTCGCGGAAGATTGACGGGATTGTTCGGATGTTGGCCACGCAGGCCCTCGGGGATGTCGTCGATTCGGTCGATCACCCCGAACGGCTCCGGCATTCCGGCCCGGAGGTGGTCGGCCACGTGATTGGCCAACGTCCGGTTGCGACCTCCCACGAGGAGGTCCCAGAATCGATCTTCCCGACCGTATCCGTCGAGTGAGATCGCGGTGTCTACGTGTTCGATGAAGCCGGCCAGGCGGGGGGAGTGGGCGGGGTCGAATGCGGTGGACGGAATGTGCTCGCGCGAGGGGTGGGCCTGTACGACCGTGTAGATCGAGGACCCGGTCCGGGCCGCGACCTCCGACGCGATCACATCGGTGGTTCGTTCGAGGTTCCCGCCGTGGAAGGCCATGATCCCGAACCCGCTGCGCAACTCGGATGTCTCGGTGACCTCGGGACGTGCGAGAAACTCACGCAGCATGCGAGGAATTCAGCGGGGAAGCCGGGCGTCGGCCGTTTGCCTCCACTGCGAGGTTCAAACGGATGCCCGCTGGTCGAGCGGGGTGGAGTCGGCGGCAATTCGACGCTGAAGCCGCCGCGACCCCCACCAGGCGACGAGGGCGACGAAGGCGATTTCCATCGGGACCCCCGCTCGCAGAGGGTCGGTGATCCAGTTGGCGATGCGTGCCGGCCAGTTGGCCACGAATCGGAGAATCGGGAAGAGCACGAACTCGCCCTGATTGAAGCCGATCTCGATGACCAGGTAGGCAAGAAGGTAGGTGATCCCCAACGATCGCCGCTTGACGCGATCGGGCTCCGCGTCGAGCCAACCGACCAGCAGCGCCCCCGCTATCCCGAACACGGCCAGCACCCCGATGCGGGAGGGGGTGGTGACGTTGATCCAGTTGTTGACCGCGGTCTGGAACTCCTGGAACCGGTCGACGAGGACGTTGCGGGTGGTGGGATCGTCGATTACCCGAAGCTCCCACACGCCGTAGTTGACGAGGTAGAAGCCCGAGAGAATCAGCACGAATCCCGACACCCGGTTGACGTAGGGCAGCACCCTGCGCATGTCCCTGGCAATGTTGGACTTGGCCATCGCCAAGCTGATGGTGAGGAAGGTTATGACCGCCCCCATACCGACCGCGTAGGCCACGAAGTTGGCCACGCCGTCGGCGAAGCTTTGGGTGGTGAAGGTGCTGCTGATACCGGCTATGAAAATGCCGATCGTGCACGACAGTGAAACCACCGCGTAGCTCACTCCGAACATGAAGACCGAACTGAGTTCGCGGCTACCGGTGCCCTTGCTCATCTTCGGGAGCTTCAGACTCACGTTGCGCCCCGACAGCATGGCGATGCCCAGCGGAACCATCAGGACGCCGACGGCAATGGTGACATAGCCGGTCTTCGAGGAAACGGTTTGCTGGCTCAGTCCGAGGGAGAACAGGATTCCGAATGTGCCGAACACGACGACGAATCCGGCGGTGAGAACGAGGCCGATGAGCATGGCGTGGAGGATGCTCTTGAGTTTCGGTGTGTCGCCGTCGGTTCCTTCGAGGCCCAGGAAGTAGGACAGGTAGGCCGGAAGCATGGCAAAGCCGCACGGGTTGAAGGCGGCGACTATGCCGAGAGCGAAGGGGAACGAGAGGGCGAGGTTCATGACTCAGGTGATCTGTTCGATCTTCTTGCGAAGGGCATCGGCGTTGAGGGCCCCGGAGAACACCTCGACGATGGTTCCGGAGGAGTCGATGAACACCGTGGTGGGCATGGCGAAACCGCCGAACACGCCGTAGGTGGTGGTGTTGGGATCCCAGCCGGTGTCGTAGGTGATCCCGGTTCGGTCTATCAGCCCGAGGGCATCAGCGACCTTGGCGTCGATGGAGAGCCCCACGATGTTGACCGCGTCGCCGATCTCCTGGTGAACCGCCTCGAAATCGGGCATCTCGGAGACGCAGTTGGGGCACCAGGCGGCGAAGAAGTTGACGACGAGAGGCTTGCCCGCGTAGGCGTTCAGATTCTGGATCTGGCCGTCGAAGGTCAGGTAGGGCACATCGAGTGAACTCACCTCAGGGGTGCCGGGCTGTACGTCTTCGAGGCTCGGTGACAGGGGTTCCTGCCCGAGCTTGATCGTGTCGGAACCCGATCCGGATGAACTGCCACACGCCGCGGCTACCAGGCCGAGAGTGAACAGGATCGCGCCGAGTCGTATGTGTGTACGGGACCTGGGTCCGGCGGGGGAAAGGGACTGCTGCATCGGATTCTCCTGGGACGACGGTAGCGGCGATAGCCGACTTATCCGTGTCGGTGTGAACCCGACCGGACGGTGGTTGCTTCCCGGAAGTATGAGAACCGACGTTGACCGGCCGTGCGGACGCGCACCACGGCGACACGTCGCGATCCAAGACGTCAGGCCGGGGCTCGCGTAATCCGTTGCCCGGACCCGTGCGTTCGTCTTGGAGGCGAGGTGTCGCCGTGGATGATGCCGTTGGCAGGCGTTTTCACGCCGTGCGTCGCCTGACCTGATCGGCCAGATGAGCGGGAACCGCGACGATCGGCATGAGATCGTCGGGTCTTGGTGTCTTTGGTGGGCGCCCCCGTCGGCGCTTGACGGTAAGCATCCTACCGTTCATGAACAATTGTCCACCCCAGACCCCCCACGGCTCGCGACGCTCGAGCGCCTGCTCGAGGCATTCGGGCAGAACCGTGCAGCCGGAGCAGATGCGCTTGGCGGTGGCGATCTCGCCCAGATCCTCACTGAAGAAGACCTCCGGCGCGTTGGGAATCAAGCGGCAGGCAGCCGAGGTTTCCCAGCTCCGTGGCGCGGACGGATAGCTGTCCGTTGGGTACTCGTTGGATGTATCGACGAGGCGGTTCATCTCCTCGTCTCCTTCCTTCATTGTGTGAATGGGTGGCGTCGTGTGAATGGGTGGCGGAAAACCAGAAAGGCCGCCGGATCTCCGGCGGCCTTCGTGCAACTCTCCCTGCGTGGCTTGCTCAGCCGGGAGGAGCGCCCGAAGGTCGCTGGTGGGCATACGGCTTGGCCGTGAATCGCCAGTCAGCCGACATGCCCGCAGTGGCATTCACGGAGACGCGCGACGAGGCACCAGCCGAATGGCTCTGATGCGAGGTGCACGTGGGTGTGAACATGTCTGCTCCTGGTCGACCGACGGATTCCGGCCTGCACACAGTCGCGAAGATTCGGGCGGCCGTCAACCCAATTAAATCGCGGGGCTGCCGGCTCGGTATTCTGGCGTCATGGCCGATCCCGGAGCGAGCGTCAATCTGCCACGGCCACGCGCCGGGAGGACGTTCTCGGCCAATCGTCGGGTCAGGCTCGCCGATGTCGGCCCCGACGGTTGTTGTCGGCTCGACGCGCTGGTGCGATACGCACAGGACATTGCCCGTGACGACAGCGCCGACAGCGGACTCGGCGATCCAATGAACTGGGTGGTGCGTCGCACCATGATCGAGGTGGATCTCGAACCCACGTTTCAGGAGTGGGTTGAGCTCACCACCTGGTGCAGCGGATACGGCGGACGCTGGGCCGAGCGTCGGACCTCGATCCGCGGCGATCATGGAAGCCTGGTCGAGGCGGTGAGCCTTTGGGTCAAGGTCGATGCCGACACCGGCCGGCCGGTGCGTCTCTCCGATGATTTCTTGGAGCTTTACGGCGAAGCCTGCGGCGGTCGGAAGGTCTCGGCCCGAACCTCTCTGGCCTCTCGTCCGCCGGAAGGCGCTTCCTCCGGCCGGTGGGAGCTCCGGTTCACGGATCTCGATGTCCTGGGTCATGTGAACAATGCGGCCCAATGGTCGGCGGTCGAGGAAACCCTCGACTCACTGGGCCTGCACCGGCGGGGAATGCGGGCTGAACTGGAACACGCCGGGGCCATCGAGCGTGGTCGGGAAGCGATCCTGAGTTGGGTCGCCGTTGAGGGTGGCGCCGACATTTGGCTGATGTCGGGCGAATCCCCGGGGAACTCGGTGAGGGTCAGGCCCCGGAGCTGACGGCGGCCGCACCCGCATGGGGGTCGACCGTGAATCGGAGAAGGCCATCGGAATCGGTGCGGGCGGTTGCCTCGCCGGCCACCCGGAGGTGTTGGAGATGGGCGAAGGTCTCGCTGGCGGCCATGTCGCCCCATGATCGCTCCCTGAACAGCACCTTCATCCAGGCTTCGACCGGTGCATCGAAATTCGAGTCGGCGGCGTCGCGCAGCAACTGAAGTCGGTCCTCGTGGTGCTGGCGAATGTGATGGGTTCGCTCGCGAAGCTCCTTGAAAGGGTGGCCGTGGGCGGGAAGGGCGATCTCGACGCCCTCAAAGTCGCCGACGCGTTCCAACGACCCGAAGAACGCCGACAGGGGATCGTGGATCTCGCCAGACCCGGCGATGTGGGGGGTGATGGTGGGAAGGACGTGGTCACCGCTCAACAACACACCGTTGGTGGGGTCCCAGAGGCAGAGATGATCCGTGGTGTGGCCAGGGGTGTGAATGGACAACCACTCGCGTCCACCGAGCTGGATCGACTCGTTGTCGGCCACCCGAATGGTGGGGGTGGGTCCGCGAAAACGGCTGGGGCGACCGTCGCCGGCAACGAGCCAGCGTCTGATGGCCTCGTCGGGGGGTGGTTGGCGCGTGGTGCCCCACGGGGTGGGGCCGAAGCTCTCCCAGCGCCGTTTCCACAGTTCCAGAAGATCATCGGGGTCGGCCTCGAGAAACTCGAGGTCGAGATCATCGTTGGTCTCGGTGACCAGGGACTTGAAGGACTCGTGGGTGAGGATCTCCGAACCGGCCTCCTCGCGGAGTTGATCGCTTCCACCGAAATGGTCGGGATGGCTGTGGGTGACAACCACCGTGTGGACGCGCCGAAGCGGAATCCCGGCGGAGGAGAGTCGCTCCATGAGCGCGGACCAGGAGTCCTCGCCCGGCAGGCCGGGGTCGACGAGAGTGAACCCGCGGGGGTCCTCGAGCGCGTAGCAGTTGACGTGGCCGAGACCCGGCAGTGTGATCGGAAGCATCAGCCGCAACACGCCCGGGGCCACCTCGGTGACCGTGTCGGATGCCGGTTCCTGCTCCTGTTTCGTGTAGATCGGTTCGCTCACGCGTGCACCATAAGGGCAGACCTCGCGCTGGGGCTAAACCTGTTCTGTGCCCGACGGCTTGACGAACATTACTTCCCGGTAATAGCGAAGCTCCTTGAGGCTTTCGCGAATGTCGTCGAGGGCGCGGTGTCCGCCGGCCTTTTGGGGTGCGCCCGCGAGAAGTTCGGGATTCCAGCGGCGGGCGAGTTCCTTGATGGTGGACACGTCGACCGACCGGTAATGGAGAAACTCCTCGATCTCGGGTAGCTGCTTGGCCAGGAAACGACGGTCGGTTCCGATCGAATTTCCGCACAGCGGCACGGTTCGGGGATCGGGAATGTGTTGTCGAAGAAACTCGAGCGTGATGCGTCCGGCCTCTTCAAGCGAGATCGCTGATGCCCTGATCTCGTCGAGCAGGCCACTGTGGGTGTGCATGTTGGTGACGAAGTCGTCCATCTCGGCCAATTCGGCTTCGGTGGCGTGTATGGCCATGTCGGGGGACTCGGCGATCACCTCGAGCTGATCATCGGTGATGATCGTGGCTATCTCCACGATCACGTGGCGATCAGGGTCGAGGCCGGTCATTTCGAGATCCATCCATGCGAGCATCGGCTCAGGCTAGGCGGCTTCGTTGGCTACCCTCTCGTCGTGATCGATTTACCCGTCCTCCGCCTCGACCCCGACCTTCCGCTCCCGGCCTACGCACGTGATGGCGACGCCGGCATCGATCTGCTGGCGCGCGATGGTGTGGTGCTGGCCCCGGGGGGTGGTCGTGCCCTGGTGCCCACCGGTGTGGCGATCGCACTTCCGCCGGGCTACGCCGGGTTCGTGCAGCCGCGCAGCGGCCTGGCGCTGCGCCACGGCGTCACCTGCCTCAACAGCCCGGGTCTGATCGACTCCGGTTATCGCGGCGAGTTGAAGGTGGTGCTGGTCAACACCGACCCCAAAGAGGAGTTCGTTGTCACTCGGGGTGAGCGAATCGCCCAGTTGGTCGTGCAGGCAGTCGAGACGGTGAGGTTCGTGGAGGTGACCGATCTCGATGCCTCGGATCGCGGCGACAGGGGTTTTGGCTCGACGGGCCGTTGATCAGGCGTCGCCGGCGGGGGTCTTGTGGAGCCGAAACCAGCGATCGATGTCGCTCACATCGAACCCGTCGATCAGCGTCGCGTAGTTGTCG